>LNQR01000053.1 GCA_001541255.1 Candidatus Magnetominusculus xianensis | reverse complement strand
GAATGGGGGGGCATGACTGGTTTTATTATGACACAGTCTGGAAAGCGGGAATCCAGGAACCCATCGAGCAGAGCTAAAAGTATAGGCAATATCAGCTTAATTTTTCAAATGCGTTTGCCCTGAAAGGTACCGTGACAATGTTATTTCATGTTTAGAAGCGGCAATATCGGGGACTCAGGTCTTGGAGAGAGCGTCTGCCTCTGGCAGTCGGCTATAAGGTCAAGCCCTGCAAGAATTGTCTGCCCAATCAGGGGTTCACTTGTTGGTGGTACTACGATACAGTCAGTGTTCATAAATCGATTGCCGATTTTAATGGTAACAGTACCAGCCACATCGAGTTCGTCCTTTCGTTCATCGGCGTAACGAACGATTGCCTTACGTAAAATCTTAAGATTCAGTTCTTCTACAATGTCCCTCGGCAGCATCAGCATTACAGCTCCTGTATCTACGAGGGCAGTTGTCGTGTATTTCCGTATTTCGCTTTCAAGTAATTTATTTTTTGTATATAAATACCTGTCCGCAAAGTTCTCCAGCTCTACTTGCACCCTTATTTCACCCATTTCTCCACCCTCTACTATATAGTACATTATAACCTTTTTGCGTCGTCAATATCCACAAAGAACACCGCATTGTGATACAATTGGTTTAGTATGAAAATAGAGAGTTACTTGAAGGTAAAGAATGTTTGACTTATTGGCCCTTGTGACAAGGAAAAGATATTGGCGGCTACACAGTCTGATTATAAAAGGTATACTTCAATCTTACGGAATAAATGTCGGGAAGGGTTTTTACATCGAGGGCACGCCTAAGTTAAAGATAGCAGGTAAGGCGTCGAATATCACCATAGGAAACAACGTATCAATTTTTGGTAACATTGACATAAGAAACAGAGAAAATGGTAGAATTATAATTGAGGATGATGTAAAAATTGACAACGATTGCAGATTCGTGGCGGCAAACGATGCAGTGTTAACAATAGGAAAAGGGACTGGTATCGGCCCCTACTGTATATTAAACTGTGGTGTTGATGTTACGATTGGGCGGGACTGTTTGATAGCCCATGCCGTTCACATACAGTCATCCGAGCATAGTCTGAAAAGAGGTGAGTTGATAAAAAATCAGGGACACACCTATGGTAAGATAACAATAGGTAATGATGTATGGCTTGCGGCAAATGTCACCATAATGAAGGGGGCAGAGATAGGCGACGGCTGCGTTGCAGGGGCGAAGTCGCTGATCAGAAAAGGCCGATATGAAGAGTATTCTATTTTAGCTGGAACTCCGGCGCGGAAGATTTCAGAGCGGCAGTAACCGCTGATAAAGGACAAATGAAATACTGTAAAAAATGTATATTGCCTGATTCAAGACCGGGCATTGAACTAAATGCCGATGGTGTGTGCAGTGCGTGCATCGGGGCTGAGGAAAAACGTGAAGCGATAAACTGGGAAGAACGTGAGCGTTCACTTGCAGCACTATTAAAGGAATATAAGGCCATAAATGGGCAATATGACTGTATAGTTCCGGTAAGCGGCGGCAAAGACAGCACTTGGCAGGCGTACACATTGAAAAACAAATATGGGCTAAAACCGCTGACGTTGACATACAAGTGCAAATACAGGACACCTTTAGGCCAAAAGAATCTGGATAATCTGATAAATATTGGAGTAGATCACATTGATTTCACGGTCAACCCGGATATAGAGAGAAAGTTTATGCTGAAGTCTTTGGAGAAAAACGGCTCTGTTTCACTTGTTGAGCATATGGCAATGTGGGCAATTACATTGAAAATGGCCGTCAGGTTAGGCATAGAGCTTGTAGTATGGGGTGAAAATCCAGGGCTTGAATACGGGGGAAACGAAAAAGACAGGGGTAATCCATACCTGAATCACGATTGGATAAAGAAATACGGCGTCACAAACGGTACATTTGCCGCTGACTGGGCAGACGACGATTTAACAATGGATGAGCTGTACACCTTCACGCTGCCAACTGAGGCAGAACTCTCAGAGGCAAGAATAAAGTCCATATTTCTGGGCTGGTACCTCAGGTGGGACCCGCTTGAGGTGGCCGAGTTTTCAAGAACAATTGGATTTCAGTGGGCAGAAAAGCCGGTTTTTGGGCTTTATCCTTATGCTGATTTGGACTGTGATTTTATTGTTATTCATCATTTTTTTAAGTGGTATAAATTTGGAATTACAAGGCTTTGGGACAATCTGTCGATTGAAATAAGAAACAACAGACTAACCAGAGAAGAGGCTGTCAACTACATTAAAAATAATCCGGAGCCAATCCCGGAATTGCAAATAATAAACCTATGCAATTTTTTGAATATTACGGTGGAGAGATTTTGGCAGATAGCCGAGGCGCACAGGAATCTTAACATATGGCAGCAAGGCAAAAACGGTCACAAAAACGGTCAATGGTATTTGCCTGCCCTTGTAGAAGAGTTCGGCTTTTGGCCCGATACCTATTAATAAACGCTGAAAGGACAGCCGCATGAGATATGACTTTAAAGAGACCCCGCGCGTATTTGAAGTTAAAGGATTCGGGATAAAAGACTATGGCAAGGTGTACCTGCAAGACGGCGAGATGGTTTCCTTTGTTACGGAAAGCGGCAGGGAATGTGATTTCACGGCAAAGGACTGGGGTTTTTACTTAGGCCCATCGGTAAACAGCAGATTAAAAAACCAGGGATTCAAGGTAGCATTGGTTATAAATGAACAGGGGCAGTTATACGTCAACGCTGTAGAAGTTGATAAAATTGATGAGTTTAAACAATACCTCAGGACAAATCAAAACAACACCATACTCTGCTGGCTTGATGAATGGCTGCACAATAGATGAGAAATAAAGCAAAGAAAATCTGTATATTATGCAGATAGAACTATTTGGGAGGCAACACTAATGCAAAAGGTTTATTTAGATTCATTGAATAAGTTGAAGAACGAGATGGAAAAGAAGAGTAATTCCTGCTATCTTGCATACGTGAAAGTCGCAGCACTGACCGTTATGAACATGAGATATGAAAAAATAGCCCTTAATAAGCAATTGAATGACCATCCATATAGCTTAACAAAAAATATAATAGAAGATGCACTTACCATGTTTAACACTATGTGCGATGCCTCATTTATTGAATCTGGTAAAACGATAGAGAAAACAAAAAGCCGCGAGAAAGAACTGAAACATCAGCAGTTGTTTAATGAGATATGGAATAAATACAACCCTGAAGAATTCGAAAGCTACATTGACAGATATGTTTACAGAATTAAGATAAACAACTTGACCGATTTGATAAAAGACAAAGTCTGCGTAGATTTAGGATGCGGCAATGGAGTGTTTTGTTTTGCCCTGCTGAGATGTGGTGCAAAATATGCTGCAGGCATAGATTATGGAGAAAACAGCGTATTGTTCGCAAAACAGGTGGCAAAGGAAAGGAAAATTGAAGAGCGAACGAACTTCCTAACCAAATCTGTGTACGATACTCCATTTGAAGGGGATTTCTTTGATTTTGCCGTTCAAAATGGCGTGTTTCATCATCTTGACGATTACGAAAAGGCAATAGTTGAAGTGAAAAGGATACTAAAAAAAGGTGGATGGTTTTGGTATTATACCGATGGAGAAGGAGGGATAAGTTACGATCTATGGGATGCATCTGTTGAAATATTAAGGGATGTTCCGGGCGATTTTATTGAAAACATTTTAGTGTACATGGGTGTTAGCCGCAATAAAATTGTTCACCTAACTGACGGGTTGAGTGCCACATACGCGCATACTTCGTGGGATAAGATTACGTCGGTATTGTCAAAACATGGATTTGCCGATTTTAAGAGACTGACCGGTGGTTTTGATACCGATTTCGATTTGGATAAGATACAATCTGACCCCTACGGCAAAGAAAAATTCGGAGAGGGTGATTTACGGATTCTTTGTCGATTGGCCGAAAAATAAATGTGTGGGATAGCCGGTTTTATCTCTAAACCTGATTTTGACGCAGAATCAATCATTCGGCAAATGACGCTCACCATGACCCACAGAGGCCCGGACGATATGGGCTGTGAGGTGCTTCAGTTTGGCAAAGGGTATACCGCCCTGGGTCACAGACGTTTAAAGATCATAGACCTGTCCAGCTTGGGGCATCAACCGATGGCTAACTCCTCCGGCACTATTTATATCAGCTATAACGGCGAAGTATATAATTACATGGAACTCAAAGACGAGCTGACTCGCTCCGGTGCCTCATTTGTCTCTACAAGCGATACCGAGGTAATCCTAAAGGCATACGAAGAGTGGGGGACTGAGTGCTTTAGTAGATTTAACGGCATGTGGGCTATAGCCATTTTCGATAAGAGCAGAGAAAGACTCATACTCTCCAGAGACCGAATGGGAGTAAAACCCCTTTATTATTACAGGACATCTACAGATTTTGTCTTTGCATCGGAGATAAAGGCCATTTTAAGGCACCCTAAAATAAAAAAAGAGCCTAATTTAGATAAAATATTCAGATACGTTAGCCGCAGTTACCGCTACGTTGACTCAGACGATATGTCCTTTTTTAAGGACATATACCAAGTCCCCAAGAGTTCTTTTATCGAAATAGATGAGGCGCTGAATTCAGAGACAACCACGTACTGGCGTCTCAATCCAAATCTCATTCGCCGCGACATAAAAGACGAGGACGCGGTAGAGCAATTCCGGTACATATTTGTAGATTCCGTAAGGCTAAGACTAAGAAGCGACGTGCCTGTTGGCGCTATGTTAAGCGGAGGGATGGACTCGACATCGATAACCTGTGCCGCGTATAAACTATTAAAAAACCCGATTGTGACGTTTTCCGGGGTAACCGGCGACCAAAAAGGTGTATACGACGAGAGTGAGTATATAAACAGCGTAATAAGAGATACGAACGCTGATTATCACTATATTAAACCAGACCCTGCTGACATATTCGAGACCGTAGAGGAGATGCTTGGGTTTCATGACGAACCAATATGTACTGTAACGTGGTACAGCTTATATCTAATCGCGAAAAAAATAAAAAACGAAGGAATCCCAGTCGTTTTAAACGGCCACGCCGGTGATGAGCTGCTTGCCGGGTACTGGGACCATTACCATTATAACTTCTACGACCTATTTGAAGACGGCGAAGTATATACGATGTATGACGAGATTACCGCGTGGAGGGACAATCACAGGCGCGCTAAAGACGAAGTCAACAGGACAATCAAATATATTACGTCGATGAAAAAAAACAGGGAACTTGAGCCTGCTAAGTTTACAGATTATTCGTATTTGCTGAAAAAGGACATTGTCGAACAATATAAGACCGTGTTGAGCCAACCCGGTCAGTTCCCTGATGAACTATCGAGGAGGCTCTATCTGGAATTATTGTATGAAACAGTACCGGCAACCCTGAGGCCGGAAGACCGGAACACCATGTCTCAGTCAATAGAGTCGCGCTCACCGTTTTTGGACTATAGATTAATAGAGTTCTGTTTCTCCCTGCCTGGCAGACTAAAGATAAGAAACGGTCTGGGTAAATGGATTTTACGCGAGGCAATGAAAGGCGTTCTTCCCGAAGACGTGAGGACACGTAAAGATAAGTCAGGCTTTATTGCCCCTGCCGATAAGTGGTTCAGGACTATCAACAGAGACCAGATGTATGCCCTGATAAACTCCGAATCACTGAAAAGGCGCGACCTGTTCGACATCAGGCAGCTCAATAGAATGTTTGAAGAGCATGTTTCTGGGATGTACAATCATCAGATGATATTATGGCAGATAATGAATTTAGAGTTATGGTTCAGGAGGTTTTTCGATGAGTAGCGGCAGGGTTTATATTATAGCGGAGATTGGGATAAATCATAACGGATCGTATGATAATTGCCTCAGAATGGTTGACGCCGCCGTTGAGGCAGGGTGTGACGCGGTAAAGCTGCAATTTTTCAGGGCAAAGCATTTATATCCCAAAAGTGCCGGAGAGTTGGACTGGAGAGATTCAAAGGGTGAATACTCATATAATATTTATGGGGCGGTTGAGGGATTTGAAATTCCCGAAGACTGGATAGAAAGGCTGCTTGTTTATTGTACATCTAATAATATCGAGCTCTTATCGTCAGCCTCTGACCCACACGGGGTGGACGTCCTTCTTGCAAAAGGACTTAAGAAAATAAAACTCACGTCTTACACTATCACTAACACGGTATTAATCGAACACTGCGCCAAGACCGGTGTGCCAATTATTATGTCCACAGGAGGGGCAACGCTGGGCGAAGTGGAAACAGCCGTCTCGATTGTCGCGAAGTATCACGACAAATTATCTCTGCTTCACTGTTCAATTCAGTATCCGACTGCGCTTGTCGATTGTAATCTTGGCGTGATAGAGACGTTTCGCTATGCTTTCCCGGGCATTACCACAGGCTACTCAGACCACACGATTGAGGTTGTTGAAGCGCCGGTTCAGGCAGTATATATAGGTGCGCAGATTATCGAAAAACACATAACACTCAATAGGTCAATGAGCGGCCCAGACCATTTCTTTGCCCTTGAGCCGCATGACCTGAGCAATATGGTTTCGGCAATAAGACAGGCTGAGTCCGATTATAAACTCGGCTCTTTCGAGATAGACAAATTAATCTACGGCAGCACGGCAAAGACCGTTGGTACTCATGAGAAATATTTGAGGGATTTTGCCTTTATGAAACTCTTTGCAAACAAAGACATACGACAAGGCGCGACTATTAGACCCGAAGACATTTCTATCTTACGCCCGGGCAAAAAGAGGCATGGCCTTGACCCTGCGTATTTAAGATTATTTGAGGGGCATGATATAAAGGCAAAAAGCCCCGTATCTTTCGAAGACCCCATTACATGGGACCTGATATTATAAGTAATTTTGATATTATGCGATGGCAAACGAATTCGACAGGATAATAAAGGAAACATTACGTGAAGGCCTTGATGTACTTCTTGAGCAGGTATTGCATATCAAGTATAAGGCAATCAGGCAAATAGACACGAAACTTCAAATAACCGACGAGCGCGAGGCGGATTTCATTGTCGTAATTGAAAAAAACAGCGGCAAGCACGAGATATTTCACATAGAGTTTCAGGCGAATAACGATTCAAAGATGGCACACCGGATGCTGCGCTATGCCATTTACCTTGATGAAAAGTATGACTTGCCCATTCATCAGTATTTGTTTTATGTAGGCAGGAAACCGTTAAGAATGAAAGGAAGACTGAAGAGGCCGTTTGTAGATTACAACTACAATATAATAAACTTTAAGGACATAGACTGCGGGATTTTTATTAATTGCGAACGAGTTGAAGCCCTGGTGCTGTCAATACTGTGCGATTATAAGGGTAAGGACGTGAGTATATTTATCCGTGAGATATTGTGTAAAATAAAAGAGAGGGTAAAAGAGGAGACACTACGGGGCAGATACATAAGGCAATTGGAAGTGCTGTCTAAATTAAGAAACTTGCAGGGAAAAGTGAATAAGGAGGAATCGGGTATGGCGATAGTATATGACATAGAGACTGATATAAGATATCGTCAGGGACTTACTAAAGGACGCAAAGAAGGTCGTGAAGATGGCAGAACCGAGGGAAGACGTCAGGGGCTAAAGGATGGCCTGATAGAGGCGATAGAGCTGGCGGTCGAGTTGAAATTCGGCGCTCAAACCATCAAATTAATTGATGGTATTAAATCGATTAACGATATAGACAGACTCCATCAGATAAAAGAGCTGATTCGGCGCGCCAGTTCTATTGACGAGGTAATATCAGAGTTAGGACGTTGTGGCTGATGCGTCTGATTTGAAAATTACCGCAATAATTGGAGCTGGCAAACTGGAGACTGCCCTGTCAACCATAGTTGAGGCGGTTAATGAGTGATTTAATCATAAGCGGTAACGGTGGCGTGTTTTACTTTAGGTATCTCCCCTGGGACACCGAATTTTTTGGCAGGAGGTCATACGTCCTTGACATTGATAAATTAGTATTTAAACCAAGTTCCGAAATGAAAGGACATATAATACATAGACTTAACGATAGTTTCGTCACAGCAAAGATAAATACCGGACTTGGGGTAGAGACAATCAGTTTTTTGGAGGACTGCGGCTTTTACTACGTAGATACGGAGGTAAGGCTTCGACACGTGAGGCACGAGCGCACGGGGGACAATTGCGCTATTGAAAATGTGACGATAGAAAGACCGGACACTACAGCCGGTCTTCCCTGTGAGCTGCTTGGAGTTGCGTTTACGCATACGAGATTCCATACGGATTTCCACATTGGTGTTTCAAAAGCCGACCAGTTATGGATAAGCTATCTGAAAAACTATCGCCCCTCGCCAACTGGACATCTGTTTACGGCAAATATAAACGATGATGTCGCTGGCATTATCGTTGTGAATACCAGCGCTTTTGATGCCACATTTTTCTTCGTCTCGGTGATAGATAAATTTAGAAACAAAGGAATAGGCTCAAAACTTATTAACAGAACTGTTGAATGTTTTGACGGATACAATATCTTCACAGGAACTCAGATAAAAAACACCGCTGCCTTAAATTTTTATATCAGAAATGGCTTTACATCGATTGATTCTACAAAGACTGTATTACACTACTGGGGAGCCGCTAATCGGCGCAGGTAAATCAGTGTTTGCAATAAGCATAGTATTGTGATATAATCAACTTTAGAGGATAGTGAGCTGATGAAAGTAGCGTTTATAAACCCCTCATTAAGACCTGAGTCAAAGCGGAGACAACTTCCCGTAGGGCTTGCTTATATAATGACGGCTGTTAAAAAGGTCGGCTATGACTTCGACCTTATCGATATGGACATCAATAATATGAGCATGTCTGAGCTGGCGTCAATTATGGACAATACAACATACGATATCTGTGCCTTCGGATGTATTGTCACAGGTTTCAGATTTGCAAGAGAAATTGCTGATATTGCAAAAAGGTCAAACCCCAATATTGTAATTATTGCTGGCAATTCGGTAGCTAGTTCTATTGCAGAGATACTATTGAATAATACAAAAGTAGATATTGGTGTAATGGGTGAAGGAGATATAACGATAGTTGAGCTTATACAAACCATAGAGACAAAAAAGCCGCTGTCAGAAATTAAAGGAATCGCCTTTAAAGACAATGGAAAGATCTTTTATTCTCCACCACGCCCGCCAGTACAGAATATTGATGAGATTGGTTTTCCAGACTGGGATTTATTCGATCTAAAGAAATATGAGAAATATTCAGCAGTCAACACAAACATTTCGTCCATTGATAATATGGTTTCATATCCATTGAATGCCGCAAGGGGATGCACGCACAACTGTTCGTTTTGTTATCACGTTTTTAAGGGACAAAGATACAGGAAATACTCAGAAGACGCGGTCATGGATGAAATCAAAAGATTACATTATGGGTATAGTTGCAACTTTATCTCATTCTGGGATGAACTGACCTTCTCAACTATTAAAAGTGTAGACAACATGGTTAATAAAATCATGGGGCTGGATTTTAAAATTGCATGGGAGGCTTCATCCAGAGGGAATTTATTTAAGAATGAACATCTTGAATTAATCAACAGGATGAGGGAAGCAGGATGTGACAGCATAAGTTATTCCTTGGAAAATGCAAGCCCTGAGATACTTGCGGCTATGAATAAGAAAATGAAGGTTGAGCAGTTCATCGAGCAGTCTAATGTGCTTTGGAAAGGCGGCGTGACACCACTGACCAGCGTTATTTTCGGATACCCGCAGGAAACCCCTGAATCGATAGAGGCGACAATCAAGGTATGTGAAGAGTGCAATATATTTCCCAGTGTGGGATTTATACTTCCGCTGCCTGGTACGCCCATATATGATTGGGCAAAAAACAATGGTCATATCACAGATGAGGTCAAGTACCTGGAGAGAATCGGCGACAGGCAGGATTTTCATATAAATCTGACCACCATGTCTGACAGTGAACTCGTTGATACGGTAACGGAGAAGCTGACCGCGTTATCTCTTAAACTCGGGTTAAAACTCGATTCGGTATTCAAAACCGTAACATATCAAAAACCTATAATTAATGAAAACAAATACTCAGATATTTAAGAGACTAATCAATAACGACGGGAATCATTTCTCAACGGCATCTGATACACTTTGTTAAACATGCAATCGATTAATGATGTACCTGTTGTTTATTCCCATGCACATTGGCATCGGAGGATTGATCTTGGCTTAATAATAACAAGGGCATTGTAATAATATGACTCGTCGTCAAGATCACTGTTTTCTTTGTTGAAGTCATCGAATTTAACCTTATCGGATGAAGAAGTAAAAAACATAAGACGCTTTGGGGAAGAAATCCGATATTTCTGCAGTGAAGCCTCAAAATTGTCTTTCTGCCATGCTACAACATCATGCCTCACAACAAGGCTTTCTTGTCTAGTGGTATTACGCAAGTCAACCCGCTCCTTGCTGCCAATCCAAAGCAGATCATTCACTGCTTCCCAAGCCTTGTTATCATGATTAGGAGTTATACCAAAATCTCTCAAATGCTCCAACAGGACTTCATGGTGCCATGCCCTTTCAATCCAAATCAACCTTGCAGTATAAAGGACATTTATTGTATTAGCAACTGTTACTTCATTATTATCCCTGCGATAATCATTAAACAGCTTCTCTTTCACAGCATCGGCAGTTTCATAGAGTTCACTGCGGAATGCTTTGTTCAAATCGCTGAGAAAACCAATATATTCCTTATTCCACTGCTTGTCCGGATTCGGTGACATAAACTTCAGGAAGAAATCAAATGTTTCCACGCCTAAACCATCTAACCCCCTGAAAAACAACTTATAAAACCCTGGACTGCCAATAGCAAAAAGTATAAAATTCAACCTTCTCAACTCCAGGTAATCATCAAAAGAAAATGTATTTGATTCAATTACAACCTCAGATGTTTCTGCAGAAAAACGACCATCTATTTCCATATAACTAGGTCCTTGAGCTCGAAACCTGGTAACAATCCCATGTTGTTTACGCTCAGAGGCCCTGTTTAACACAGAGCCATTAAACAGAATAAGGTTTACAGTGTGGATAAAGTCAAATTTACGAAAATATGCCCGCCTCAGCATTTCAATAAAGGACTGAAGTGTTTCGTTTGGAAGGCCGAATATTATCTCAGCGCTACATTCTATATTGTGCTGTCTTGCCCAGCTTATGGCCTCTGATATTTCCTGACTTTCTAAGTTACGCCGTTTTACAGATTTCAGCGTATCTTCATTTTCAGATTGCAGAGCCACTATTAACCCCGATACATTAAGTCCGAGGAGCTGTTCCATAACAGCACGCGCACGCTGAGAAAACCTCTTGTCTGTGTATACTTCCACACTGTCCGGATATCCAGTTTTTACGTGATTTTCCTTGATAAAGGCGGCTATGTCAACATCTCTGTCAAAGACGCCAAAGTTTAGGTCGGCAACAAACAGAGGCAGGTTGCTCAGGCCCTTATATTTGCTAACAATAAATGTAATTTCTTCTTTTACCTGCTCCAGAGGGAATTGTCTGAGTTTATCGATGCTTCTTCCTGCAGCACAAAATTTGCAGGTGTGAGGACACCCTCTTACTGTTTGAATTAATGGACGATACGGCGCTTTCAGAAAGTTATCCAGTATCCCTGTCAGATATGGTGAAGGAAGTGTTTTCAAATCAAAAGCTGCTCCAACCTCTCTGCCGACAACTAAATCAGTACCATCACGCATAACAACACCATCTATAGGTCCATTGTGTAGTATGCCTTTACGGCTGCCAAGCAAACAGCCTACAATGTTTGAAAATCCCAGTTCCCCATCATTCGGTATTATTGCGTCAACACCTGTCAACAAATTGAACAACGACATTTGAATGCCAGGGTCAATGTCTATGGAAGGCCCGCCTGCCACTATGACCGGTTCTTTTCCTAGTTTGTCGCGCACCGCACTAATAAGAATCCTAGTCAGGTCGGTATTCCAGAAATATAATGAGAAACCAACAATATGCGGACTAACCAAGTTAATGTCATCTAAAAACCTGACAGGGTCCTTGTAGAGTTTTATATCAACACTGTCTCCGAATCTAGCCTTTGTATATGAGGCTACATAGCCAATATTCAGCGGTACGTATACCAAATCTAACGTCAACCTGTTCAAATACGACAGGTCTGCAAGCATTATCCGAAGCTTTCCCATATAGTGGCGCTATTATATCATATTTAGCAAAATAGTTCTTTTGTAAAAATAGAGCCATTTGCAAAATGGATAACTAAATGTGTATAATTATGTATTAAATTGTGAGGAGGGAATATGCCAGGAGGAGTTTTTGACGGATTTGACCCAAAAATCCCCAAAATTGTTCCAAAGAAATCGTATGTGTTCATTACAATTGCAATTGCAGCAGTATTGGTGCTGCTTATTATTAATCCTTTTGTTACCATAGGTGCCGGTGAGAGGGGCATAGTGCTTAACTTTGGGGCGGTACAGCCTATTGTGCTTAGTGAGGGGCTTCATGTGCTGATTCCCATAGTGCAAAAAGTCATCAAGATGGATGTACGCGTACACAAGTCCCAAACAAATGCCGAGGCTTCATCGAAGGATTTGCAGGAAGTTACATCTGTAATCGCTATCAACTACCACATCCTTCCCGATAAGGCGAACATTATCTATCAATCCATCGGTACAGGCTACAAGGAGAGGATAATCGACCCGGCGGTGCAGGAGATTGTAAAGGCTGTAACGGCCAGATATACAGCCGAGGAATTGATAACAAAGAGACCGGTAGTCAGTGCTGAGATGAGGGGCGGTCTGGTTGAGCGTCTGATTAAACATCAAATTGTGGTAGATGAGTTTTCTATAATGAATTTCTCCTTTTCCAAGATTTTCATGGAGGCCATTGAATCAAAACAAACCGCCGAGCAGTTGGCGCTGAAGGCATCAAGGGATTTGGATAGAATCAAGATTGAGGCCGAACAGAAGATAACACAGGCAAAGGCAGAGGCAGAGGCCCTGCGGCTTCAGAAAGAAAACATATCGCCTGACCTGATAAAGCTCCGCAGAATCGAGGCGACAATCAAGGCCATAGACAAGTGGAACGGTATACTGCCAAAGGTTACTTCTCAAAATATGCCGTTTATTGATGTAAAAGAACTGGAACACTAATTGCTATAGATATTCAGGCGCAGCCCTGAATTACTGCATTAGCGGTGGATTGCCTGCGGTTTCTGCGAGATACTTCTCGAAACTTACGGCAATCTCGTCCCACAGAAAGCCCCTTACGTAGTTCCTCCCGTTTTCACCAAGACTCACACGCGTAGGGGCATCTTTAATAAGTTTTAATAAGACACCGGCAAGGGATGCGCTGTCACCGCTTCTAAATGACTGCCCAATGTTGTGTTGTGAAACAAAAGAAAGTTCCTTAATGTCGCTAGTTACAACCGGCACTGCACAAGCTGCGGCCTCCAGGATACTCACCGGTGAGGACTCGTGCCGCGATGGCAGGACAAATATCATGGCGTTGCCAAGCAGGGACTGTTTCTCAGCGCCGCTTACGAATCCGGCATATTCTATTTTTTCTGCTGCATAGGGAGGAACCTTTGCCCTGAGTGTCTCTGCCTTGTCGAACTCATATCCAGCGAGGATAAGTTTAATATCAGGTATGTGACTGGTTATCTCTGTAAACGCCTCGACTAACAGGTCAAGGCCCTTTGTATAGATATCGATTCTGCTGAAAAACAGTATGTATTTGTTTTCATCTCGGGAAGCGTCAGGGGTGAACTCCAAAAGCCGTGCGTCTATGCCGTTTGGGATAACTGTGTGAGTGCGTCCTTTCATACCAACTCGCTTCATAACCTTATCTCTGGTCACACCGGAGACAAACATCAGTTTGTCAAAAAGGGCAGGATAAAAACTCTCCACCGCATACATGGGGATGGAGTATAGAGGGTTGAATTTCTTTATCGAGTGATGCTCCATTATGCCCTGAACTTGCAGGATGATGGGGGTGTTTGTTAATAGTTTTGAGAAAAAAGGCGTTGAAGGCAGAAAGTTCTCAACTATCACATCATAATCTCTGCCATGTTGTTTTACAAACAGAGCAGCCTTTAGAGTATAGGAAAGGACGCTCTTCGTCAGGCTCTTACTTTCTATGCCAGTGAACCTGTGATTCAGGGCTTCTATAATGCCGTCTCTTGCCCCTGGGTATTTCATACACAAAAGTGTTATGTCATGTCTGTCTTTGAGCCTTTTATATATCTCATATGCCCGGACACCTGCCCCGCCAAATCCAAACGGACTGCCAATGCTTTCATATATAATCTGAAGTATTCTCATAACCGGCGCGGCACGTACTTCATTATATACAGATAGAATCTTTCGGCGTACAGTACGCTGCCGGTAAATGCCGCAACAGGTTGAATGTTGTAGGGGGTAAATGCCGCAGGGGTAATTTGATAGTTCAGGACAAGCAGGATATCCTGTTTTTCATGAGACGAGTACAGCTCTGCCTCTTTGATTATAGTGGAACCGTCAAAAGCCCGGCGGTTGTTGTCCCACCTGATGAAGGTAGCGTGTCTGCCCGTCGCAGGGTAGTATACAGGACGGTTTAAATAAGCCGCTACACCGCTTGCCGAGAAGTCCTGGTCGCCAAGTATGGGCATCTTGTCTAATCCATTTGCCTTGATATATGTGGCCGCTTCCTTATTCGACGAGAAAGGATAAAGGTAGTCCAGTGTATTGGCAGCAACGCCAGCAACTACATTTACAAAAAGGACAAATGTAAAGAAGGCGGTCTTTTCACCTTCGAAAAATATAGTGATTTTGTTTAATGGGCTGAACTTAAACGGTTTTTCCTCATAGAGATTTGATATCCAGACAGCCGAGACAAAGACAATAAAGTAGTGCCCCCAGTGTCTTATAGACCCGCCATAAATCGCATAACTAAACAGAGTTATCCCAAGTGTGCCGGTAAAATAGTAAAACAATGCCGCTCGTCGGCGTAGAAAAAACATCAGAGACAACCCCCCCAGCACTATGGACAAAAATACAGTCGCCTTTACTGTATTAATCGGGTTATCAAAAAAGTAGTTAATGAAATTATGGCCCCAGAAGTGCTGTTTAAATGGGGGTACGGGTATGTAGGCGCGCCAGATACAGCCGACAGCCTCAAGAAATTTAGTCAGCATCAGGAGCTTGTTGTCATGAATAAAGGTCGGATGAAACCACACAGAATCACGCGGGGGGCGCATCTGCATTGCCGAGATTAAAAGGCCGCAAATAAAAATAAATATACCGGCAGCAAATTTCCATTTCATCTGAGGGGAAACAGGGGTAGCGTCTTCCCTTAAGAAGATAAAGTCAAAGATGAGCAGGAGGGCTAAGGCAATAGCTATAACAGCCCCGTAGGGATTGCTCTGACACAGCAGGAACAGTACTATAGAAAGACCAATATAGTTTCTTATCCCTTTTTTGTTACGAAACATAGACAAAAATATCAGCAGCAGGAGCAGCCCATAGGAATAGTTCCGGCTGATTACGCAGTATTCGTAAAACGGATAGTACCCAAATATAAAGAGTACTCTCTGGAACTTAGTAAAAGGCGCGTACCTCAGCACAACATACACAACACCCACGGCAAGGGCAAGATGAAAACATTGCATTATCAGCGGGTCTGGAGTTATCCTTGCCAGCACATACAGGGACAAAAACCAGAGGGCAGGGTGTCCCTGATACCTGATATTATTAAACAGCTCACCAATGGTGGACGCATCGCGGGCCATCATCCAGGCCTCAAGCTCATCGCGCCACATCTCATGGTGCATGATGTTAAATATCCCAAGGGCCATAAAACTTAGGACAAAGCCATAGAGAAACATGTTGCTACCGCTGCTGCTAGTGCCGGTGGGTGTGGTACGCCTGCCTTTGATTTTGTTTTTCATATTGAGCTGCGCCGCATACGCCCGGCGGCATGTTTATTTCCCTTCCATTATTTTCTTATAACAACTGCTGTCTCTGATATTGTCAAGGTCTTTGTCCTGTTTGACCTCCAAAAACGCTGACAGGCCCTTTTCTATGCTTTTCTGTAGATATTCGCATGACTTTGATATGTCTTTAGCCAGAGAATATGCACACGATACGTTAAAGTACCCTGATGGGTCGTCTGGGTTTAATTCGATTACTTTTTTGTAGTCGTCTATGGCCTTATCATGACTGCCAATGGCAGTGTATGAGCGCGCTCTGGCTGAGTAGGCAAGCTTATGCTGTGGATTTAACTGGATTGCCTTGTCATAGTCTGCAATAGCCTCATTGTGTTTGGCTATAGATGAATAGGCCACACCCCTGTTAATATATGCCTCGATAAGCTGGGGGTTAAGGCTAATGGCCTTGTCAAGACCGGCAATAGCCTGTTGGTGGCTGCCCTGTTTTCCATAGGTAATGGCCCTTAACATATGGGCGGCGGCGTTTTGAGGGTCTGCCTCTATCGCCTTTGTGAGTATATCTATGCCCTCTTTATAGTTATCTGCTTTGATTGCTTCATAAGCCTTTGCAATGAGCTGCCCTGAGTTATTTGTATCAGAAACGCTGAAATAGCCGTATATACCAACGGCAGCCATCGCCACAATTATGAAAATTGCGGCAACTGGAGGTTTACGTTTATTATCACCGCTTTTAGTGCCATTTGCCGCTGTTTCATTCACCATGTCACCTCATGCCTTTGTATTTTTATTAAAAGCCAAGTGATTAATAAGATACTGCTTAACCAGTAGTCTTGTCAACTCAAATCACACGCACGGTCAAACGCACGGTAGGCCAAACGCACTTGAGGAAGGTGTGAAAAGAGGCAAATGGTTGATGGACAAGGTTTACTCCAGTAGTAATCTCTCTAAATTATAAAATCATCGAAACTATGAACATTCCAGTCAGGACGCACATCATTATGGTAGTAGCCCACGCTATTGTATTAAATGCCCCCTTGTTGATATAATCCCCCATTAACTCCTTCTTATTAATGAGCATCAGCATGAAAAACAGCACAAATGGCAGCATTATACCGTTTACTATCTGTGAAATCCACATCACTGCTATCAGTGGTATCCCAGGAAATAGCACAATCAGGGCACCGATGACAATAAATGCGGTATACAGACTCATAAATATAGGCGCTTCTTTAAAAGTCTTATTAATGCCGGCCTCAAAGCCCATCCCCTCGCATATATAGTATGCCGTGGCAAGCGGTAAAATTGAGGCAGAAAACAGGGACGCATTGGCAAGGCCGATTGCAAATAGGATTGAGGCATACTTGCCAGCTATCGGCTTAAGCGCTACGGCTGCATCGCTGGCATTCTCAATATGTATGCCAGCCTTGTATAGAGTCGCCCCACATGCCACTATGATAAACAGGGCTATAATGTCTGTCATCAAACATCCAAATATAACGTCTATTCTCGAAGCCCAGTAGTTTTCTTTCTTTACGCCTTTTTCAACTATCGAAGACTGGAGGTAAAACTGCATCCACGGTGCTATTGTTGTGCCGACCATTCCGATTAGCGTAACAATGTATCCTGTGTCGAATCTGAAAGATGGTCTGAATGTCTCCATTGCTACCTCTGACCAGTCTGGTTTGGCAAGGAAGGCCGCCGGTATATAGACAAGATATACTACGCACACGATTAAAAATGTTATCTCAACGACACGATACGACCCCTTCACAATGAACAACCATACGATTAATGCCCCTAATGGGACCGATATGTACTTGCTTACGCCGAATATCTCATTGCTTGCTGCCCAGCCCGCAAACTCTGCCGCAGTATTTCCAATATCTGTTATAGACAAAAACAGCATCAGCCAGAAGGTTACCTTAACACCATAATTTTCCCTGATTAACTCGGCAAGCCCTTTGCCTGTCACAGCGCCCATTCTAGCCGACATCTCCTGTACGACTATCAGGGCCACCGTTATTGGTATAAGAGACCACAGGAGCGAGTAGCCGTAGTGTGCCCCGGCAATAGAGTATGTTGTTATGCCGCCTGCGTCGTTGTCTACATTAGCGGTTATGATGCCAGGCCCTATGATTGACATAAGTATTGCCAGATTTCTTAAGCGATTTTTCAATGGAAGCCCTGTGACAGATCAGTCAGATTTATTAAATCAGATATGTTTGAATCTAAATATATTAGTCCAGTAGTTTTCCCTGCTGACATATCCCCAGCCCTCCAGAATCGGTCTGATTTCCGAATCATACTGGGACGATACTACAATAAACGGTCGGATTTCTGCTATCATATTTATATTAAATTTTGAATAAATTTCTTCGGGTGATATGACATCAAGACCTCTGAATTTTGTATGCCATTTCAATGAGTTACTGTCAATAAAGCCTGTCACTGTGGCATTGAGTGCCCTTAGTATGTCGTATGTCTGATGTCCGCCCCTGCCTGTGCCCCAGATATAGAGCGGGGTGTGGGGGGATGAGGCAAGTTTCTGTCTGAGTGAATCCATATAATTTTTTTGCCATTTGTTTTGAAGTGCGGCATGAATCTCTTCAATCTCAGGGGAGGCGCTCTGCCTCATATGATGATGCTTAAAAGAATTATTACTTGCTGTCTCTGGCTTTGCGGGTTGATTTGGCTCACAGGGTGTTTTTTTCCATAGCACATTATATGAGAGTGTCTGCCTGCCGGTGTCATCTTTGAAATACAATGCCCCTGGGTCAAGCTGCATACACGATGTGTCCACATATGGGGCAATTGCATGGGGTTTGGACAATACATATGGCAATGTGCCGCCCACGCTGACAGTTCCACTGTTTATGGCGGCATCAAAGAAAAATAGTGCGTATCCACCGGTTTTTATCAATAGTTCTATCTGATTACACGCCTGTTCGTTTGGCATGGCGGTCACTGCCAGGTCAAAGTAGTTTGATGGCAGCTCTGATGTGAACTTGGTTGTCCTGCTGTCAACATAATAGACAACGCCAACTGGGGGTTCAGTGTTAATCGTATCTGCCAGCACCCAGAGTTCGTATTTACTGGCCAAGGGGAATAATGTGCTGTTGGTGATACCCTCGTCTGCAAAGAGTATCTTGCTGCCTTCTGGCAGGTTGGCAGCTGCAAAGGCGGATGCTAGGTTGTACCGGTAGCTGTCAATTGAATTGGGAAGTGTGTTATTGAAATACGCTGAGTGGTAGCGCTTTGAATATGTAAAACATGAGAAGTTCTCTGGCAAAATCGAATCCCAGATAGAATTATTGAGTCTTCGTGCTGCCTCAGCTGGGCACAGCGGGGCATGGGGCGGGCGCAGCGGCTCTGGTGATTGATTATACAGCCCCAGCTCGCGTTTGATAATCACGTCGGCCTCAGAGTTATAGTCGCCGTAGTCGTAGTAGCCGCTGCCGTCTGAGGCAGGCTTGGCGGTCTTTTGTTCGGGGTGATTTCTGATGCCGCCAATGAGGGCATAAACACTGTAAAGGTCGGCTGTCCTGAAAAACCGTGCCCACAGTTCCATGTCTCCGGCATATCTTAGTGAAGTGTCTATGTATCCCCCGGCTGCCTCCCAGAGCTTCCGGCTCCAGAATGTGGACTCTTGTTGTATGTGCGGCGGGCCGATAAACCCATCAAGATACTGCTTTTTTGACCAAACGGGGATTGGCTCAAGTACTACAGAGAGCGTCCCGCCCGCGTCCCAGACAGTTGGCCGCCCCATGAGCCACTGAACCTCACTGAAGGCGCTGAATACCATCGACACAACCCAGAGCGCCCCGGCGTGGAGCTTGTCGTCTGAGTTTAACCAGCCCATGATTTGTCCGGTAGAGCGTCTGAGTCCCTCGTCGATAGCCGCGTACTGCCCGGCGTCAGGGGCGCTCTTTGAGTACGTGATATAGCGTTCATATTTTTTTATTATCTCAACGGAGTTGTCCGAACTGCCGCCGTCCATTATTATATACTCAAGATTTGGGTAGCCTTGCGTGATGATAGATAAAATACACTCCTCAAGATATGCCCCCTGATTGTATGAAGGTGTTACGATGCTTATCTTTGGAAGCTGCTGTCTCAGTATATCATGCCTCAGTGTGTTGAGCGTTTGTACTGCGTTAAGGTCATATGGAATGTGCCTGAGGTATGATTCATACAGGGCAAGCGTTTCCTCCTGCGATGGGGATTGTTTTAGCTTATCAACTATGTCACTGACGGCCTTGTTGTCGTTTATGGCGGGCGGGCAGCATGGAAATGTTTGGGGTATCTCACTAATCGATTCAATATCTGCTTGTCCAGCTTCAAGGAAGTACTCAGCGCTGTGCCAGTGCGGTGGCAGAGGTCTTGTGCAAAGGGGGCTGCCCTGGGCGATTAATCGTGGTTTCTCAGCGGGTGTTGCAAGGGATGTTTCAACAGCCCATGCGATTAGCTCAGGGGTTATTGCCGTTATACAGAATTTCTCTTCATACCGGCACCTCCAGTCGCATCTATAGCACTCAAGCGGCAGACACACGGCAGTCGTAAGCCGTGAGTACGGGAAAAAGCGCCCGAAATGCCCTCCCCCAAGCACTACCACGTTTGGAGTGCCAACGGCTGTTGCTATGTGGGCGGCAGCGGAGTCCGAGGACAGGACAAGGCGGCAGCGGCGTATTATGGCGGCAGTCTGGCGAAGGGTTGCCTTGCCTGTTAAATTATAACTTGTCCCATTAAATTTCTCATATATCTCACCTGAGACCGCCACAGTATCGATGCCGCCAAGTATTATCAACTTAAAATTAGTAAATCCCTTTAATACCTCACTGAACAGTGGATATATCTTGTAGTCGTTTTGTGAGCCGGGGGCAACGGCCAGCGTGTGGGCAGTGTGAAGTTGATTGCGGTCAAAAAACTGTTCGGCAAAGCGTTCGTCTTCGGGGGTTGTCCACACTGTGGGATGGAGGCTGTCTGCCTCTTTATGATGGAGGCTTTTTGCCTCTATGCCAAAATATCTCAGGAAATCTGCGTGCCTTTCTATCTCTGGCTTGTAACGTGATGTTGATGGCAGCAGGGCAGTATAGTAGCAGTTATTTGAGCATCTTAGTGTCTCGTCAATATTGCACAGGTCTCCAAGGAACCCAACCCTGAGCGCTGCCCCGCTTCTGGTTGCAAATATGTCCCCGATAAGCTCACGTGAGTATACAGAATTCATTGTAATGTCTGCATTGAGGGCGGCGATGCGCCTTATGATGACCTCACGGTAGTGGGCGTCTGTGTAGGCAAGTGTCTTATTAAATGTAACTATATGACTAACAAAAGGGCAGGGGGCATAGAGTTCGGCGATATGGTCCTGACAGAGGACGGTAATTCTGGCTGATTGAAATTTATTTGCAATTGGCTCAAGCATTGAGGCAGCAAGGACATTGTCGCCAATGGAATCAGTGCGAATCCATAAGATGTGCAGAATGTTAATCTCTGTGCAGGGCTTCATGTGTCAGATATTGTGGGCAGTGGTTATGTCACCCAGCATTGTCTACCAGGGTGTGTTTAACATCAAAAGGGAGCCGTGCGATGCCGTGAAATGGTATTTGACTCACCGGTTTACTGTATGTAACTACAATTGGTCCAAGCATATCGATTCTGGCATGGCTGTTGAACGTCTCAGCACCCTTATATGTTGCCCCTTTTACGGCTAATCCAAAGAGAAACTCCTCTGCCTTGACGCTGAATGTTACATCTATTCTGACAATCAGACTCTGCCCGGCAGACATGTCAGGGATTACATGCTGGACTTCTCTGTTACCGCCTCCAAAAACGAATGTCCCGATGCGGTCAAAAAGGTTTACAACCACAACGGTGTCATAGACGGTTTCATTGGCCTGTATGAGGGCATAAAACGAGAGTGTCTCCATCATCTCAGCGTGAAATGTGTCATAGCCGTTTTTATTGAGTACACGCACGCCAAGTATAGTCATTGCCCCTGTGCCATAGTTTTTGGTGGTTTCATTTAGGATATTATGTGCCAGTATCTCATCGGGCGGCATTAGGTCGCAGCTACTGTAGTGCGAATCTGATGAGGCTTGCGGTGTTACCGGTTCGTAATATACCGCAGGGGGGATAAAAACTGACGCCTTCTTAACGCTGTGGGAGTAAATATTAATTGCCTCAATTGGGGAGCCTATATAGGTGATTTCCCCGTTTTCAAGCAGGACAGCCGTGTTGCAGAGGCTTCTGAGGGCCTCCATATCGTGTGAGACAAAGATACAGGTTGTGCCGCTTTGAATAATCTCTCTGATCGTATTAAAACTCTTCTGCTGGAAGAAAATATCTCCAACAGATAGCGCCTCATCAACGATAAGTATTTCCGGCTTTACATTAACGGCACAGGCAAAGGCAAGCCTGACGTACATTCCGGTTGAGTATATCTTCATCGGCTGGTCTATGAACTCCCCTATGTCGGCGTAGTCTATAATGGCTGGCATCATCTGCTGCATCTCTTCCATCGTATAGCCCATGATAGCGCCGTTCATAAGGACATTTGCCCTGCCTGTGAAGTCGGGGTTAAAGCCAGCCCCAAGCTCAAGCAGGGCAGAGATACGCCCGCGTGTCTCTATTGTCCCCTCTGTCAGGCGGAGTATGCCGCATATGAGCTGTAAGAGCGTGCTTTTACCGGAGCCGTTACGTCCCAAAAGCCCCACCGCCTCACCCCTGGGAACGTCAAAGGTTATATTTCTCAGCGCCCAGAACTCGTGGTGATATTTTTTGCCGGTTGGATGTAACAGCTCTTTTAGTCTGTCCATAGGGCGTGTGAATATCCTGTATTTCTTACCCGCACCTTTAAGTGATATAGTTGTTTCCATGTGAGGGGCGTCGAGGCCTTAGAGCATCTCCGCGAAGTCAGGCTTCAGGCGTTTAAATATAAATCCTCCGGCTATTGTTGACACAACACCAAGGACAAACAATACCAGCATACCCTTCCAGTGCCGTTGTTCGATACCCAAAAGGGATAATCGATAGCCTTCGACAACATAGTACATGGGGTTGAGTTTCAGCAGAGTACGCAGTCCCTCCGGCACTGCTGAGGGCTGATACACTATTGGGGTATAGAAAAACCACATCCCGATTAATACGTTAAGCACTTGCCCAATGTCCCTGAGAAACACGTTCATGCTTGAGACCATCCAGCTAAAACCCAGTATAAACAGGCTCAACAGGAATATATACACCGGCAGATACAGGATTAGAATAGTCAACTTTTTTGTTATTATAACGGCGGCCACTCCGATGATGCCGAACATGATTGCATGATTAAGCATGTTTGAAAGCAGTATACTCAACGGTAGAAGCTCCGAGGGGAAAAGGCTCTTTGTTATGAGCATCTTGTTTTCGATAAGGATTTGAACGTTGCGCTGTACTGTCTCAGAGAAATACAGCCACGGCGCCAGCCCACAGAGCAACCACAGCAAAAAACTATTGGTTCCGGCCTCTGGCCCAAGCCTCGCCTTCAGCACGAATGAAAAAATAAACGTATAGGTAATAACAGTAATGACCGGGTGTATGACTGCCCAGAATATGCCGAGGAAGGAGCCGGTGTAACGGCTCTTCAGGTCACGAATCACGAGGCATTTAAGCATATACCTGTTGTTGATAACCTCGCGGAAAAAGCGAATGGCCACCATCTTCAGCGATATTAGTTTATTTATAAACAGCACCGGCGTTATGACCTATTGCTCAAATCAAAATTAATCGATTCAAACGGCTGGTCAAAAGGCCGGTCAAACGGTGGGGCAAACGGTGGGGCACACGTAATGTCCAAAAGCCCCATGACTGAAGGCCGACAATAATTATTCATATAAAACGCTAACATAATCGTGGACTTATTGTCAATGTGAGCCGTGTGGCCCTGTATGGCAGGGTAAACGCATTAAGATACAGTTGCCTACCCCTTTGGGATGCAATGTTCAAAAACATTGCATCCACGTAAATCCGTGTACTATGTGAATCTATCAAATCTCTATTAATACCAATAAATCTTTCCAAATTACTTGCCCGTTAGTTTGTTAATCCACATGCCTTTGCATTACTTTAATATCAACAACGTGTGATTACTGAACTTTATTTATTGTTATGCTTAAAGTGCCTGAGTTGTCATTGCAGAAGCTATCATTAAAGAATAGTCTAATATACCCGGCACTTGATAACATCAAGTACCTTGAACGATTAATACCTCCAACAAAATCTGCGTAACAGGCGGTAGAATTTTTGCTGGAATCCAGGACTTCTATGCTTACACTTGTAGATTTTCCACCATAATAGTCGATTTCTCCTAGCGCAGGAGAAATCGCATAGGTTCCAATAACCAAAAAAGAACTAATCTGGCCTGCACCCGTGCAACTATAACTACAATCCGATTTTCCGTTAATAGTAAGTGTTGGTGCAGGTGTCGGGGTTGGTGTTGGTGTCGGGGTTGGTGTTGGTGTCGGAGTTGGTGTTGGTGTCGGAGTTGGCGTCGGAGTTGGTGTTAATTGCATCTCCATATAGCCAGTCTTTTTTCCATTCCTTCCAATCATTGACCAACTTTGTGTTAATGGCTTGTTGTTTGTGTTAATAGCATACAACGAATTAGGAATGAGTCCAGTACCGTATTTAGAAACATAAACAATTCCATTGTCCGCCATGACAGGTGAATGAAAAGTGGAACTATGTTCAATTAGAACCTGTTTAACAATCTTCCCATTATTATCAAGAACAAGAAATTGCCCGGGTACACCAATATATACATTGCCTATAGAATCAATTAAAGGTACACTTTGTATCGCACCACTATTTATTCCATAAGTCCACCTCCAATTTCCATCCTTTGTTAATGAGTAAACATTCCCATCATTTGAGGTAAAATAAACATTGCCTTGTAAATCAATTGAAGGAGAGCTATAAATATCTCCATTAGCGTCATAATACCATTTAATATTGCCATCTTTATCCACTTTATAGATTCTTCTAAATCCACCTCCATAGCTAAGATAAATATTTCCATCTTTGTCTAATACTGGTGTCGAAGCACTGCGAAAATCAACAATTCTTGTGATCCACTTCGTTTTTCCATTAATATCTATGGCAAAAAGGAAGTTTTGCTGGCACATCGTAACATAAATAGTTCCATTTTCATAGATCGATGGAGAAAAAGATTCAATATTACAGGAGTCATAGCCTCTCCATTTCCAGTTTGCATTTCCAAAAGAGTCGAACGAATAAAGATAGTCCGAGGTTAATGCGTAAACATTATTGCTGTTGTCTAAAGCTGGTGTTCTCATTCTCCCAGAGATGGGTTGTTGCCATTTGATGGAACCATCTTTTGTTATAGCATTTAAATTGTTCCCTGCTTCAACGTAAACGGTTCCATCCTCACCGATTACCGGAACACCGTCTGAAACTCCATCTCCTAATGAAATATTCCACCTGACAAGGCCGTTGGATTGTAAAGAATATAAAACTCCGGCTTGAGATAATATGTAAATAGTATTGTTATCGCTGACAGCAGGGGAGTTTAAAGCGCTGGTGGAATCTTTAAACTTCCAATAAGTTTGATACTCTGCAGAGCATTGCCCTTTATAGGCTATGGATACACCATTACTTAGTGCAGAACACCTGTTTGAGTAAGTATTATTATCACAGCCACATACCGGCGTGAAATCGGAAGTGCAAAAGCCTGATTGATTTACGGTACATTGACCCTTACTGCTGCATAAGCCATCGTCTTTATTGCAATAATAACCAGAACTGCAATCGGAAGAAACATTGCATGAGTTATAATTGTAATTGACAATCCAGGTGTAAATGGCAGGCTGTTCTGGATAACCATTTGATGAACTATAACCCGAAACATATAAGGTATGCATACCTTCTGCAATATTATCTATTTTTACTTCATTAGACTGGGTATAAGAAGACCATATGTCATCATCCAACTTATAAGTGTAAGAAGTTCCGTCTATATTAGAATACAATTTAAAAGCAGCTTTTTTACTTTCCGTTATTATTGACGGTGTTTCAAGAAATCCAACTCTTACTATATTAGGAAAAGGTTTTGTACCATATAGTTTTAGTAGCTTGTAAACTTTTTCAAATATTTTGCTATTCATGTCATAAAAATATGTATACATTATATATACACCAGCTCCCATGTTGCTTGGCATGCTTATTGTTGGAATATAAATACCTGAATAAAGAGGGATTGCTCCGTCTTTTATCAATTCGACGTTTGTATTATAAATTAAATATATAACAGATACGGCATTACCAGTTAAGTCATATCGGAAATCGAGATTATCAGTAAAGGGATTTATAGCTCCAGTATTACCATTATTTATTTGTCCCCCAGTCATAATTTTATCCTGAAATATCCACCTTTTTATGATTTCTGCCGTATACGTACTGCGTGTAATATTTAGCTCGTCAACTACTTGGTTTATAAAAAAGTTTTGTGCATGTGCTGCATAAACAACGCCGTTGAAATCTGCTCCATCTAAGCTGGCGCTATCTTCGGATACAACACCGTCTCCGTCATATCCAAGAGGATTGTAGTTACCTCTGATTGTGGCATATCTAATTCCGTTTTGGTTACAAAAACTTTTCCAGTCTGCATTAAGCCAATCGGTAAAAGAAGCTACCACAAACTGACCATTATAATATCCCGCAAAATGATGCCCTATCCTCATTTCCTTGTGTTCACCTGATGAGTGCCAAGGCGTTGCACTAAACGATTCCCATACATCAAAAAGACCCATGGCATTATCGTGTATCCCCTTATTGGGGGTAGCAATGGTCAACAGCTTATAAACCTTGCCACCACCACCTTCTACCCATCTGATATAAGCCCTTGCAACTAAACCACCTAAACTATACCCAACAAGGATGACTTTTTTAGCTCCCGTAGCCTTCAAGACCTCATCGATTGCTATGCCCAGCATTTTTGAATATTCAAGGCGTTTTGTACTATTCCACAAATAATAGTTATCCGAACCATCTCCATTCGGATTAATACTATTGGGAATGCCACCTATTCGTCCCGGATGAGCCCCTACAGCCTGTCCAGAGTTTTCTCTATAAAAATTGAACATAAAAGCAGTTCTTTTAGCCTGGCTGTTTTTTTCAAAAACGGTATCTTTATATATCTTTCCATAGTATGCAAAACCAGAGCCTGGTATTACCTTATTCTCTACTAAATGAAGCAATGCATCCTCGTCGTCATTGCTAGTTCCATGACCATGTATGAATATAATTGGATAATAATCAAGCTGAGGCTCTGAAGTATTGGCTTGCTTTACAATACCAAAAGAAAGGATTATAGTGAAAGAACATAGAAGTAAGAACATTTTTATATTACATTCTAAAAATTGCATAATAACTTCCTGTAATTTTAGCAGTTAATATAAAAACAGTCATTATAATTGTTATACTTATTAGAGAAGACTCAATCGGTAGAGTCGCCTCTTGCATTTATTTACTATAATAGCATAAATATTCTAAATATCCCAAGTTCCGTTCCAATGCCATGTTGGGGGAGCGTGGGTCTGCGTCAGGAAATAGGGTATTTATGCGACGCGACTTTCCCAGAAATCTTCTAAACGCTCGGAAAGAGAGGTGCAACGTAAAG
>LNQR01000052.1 GCA_001541255.1 Candidatus Magnetominusculus xianensis | reverse complement strand
TGCTGATAATTGTAGCTTTAGGACTGCTCTCAACCTCTACCGTAAATTGTTAAGCAATTCCTGTACCGCACAGTATTGGGACACATCCCAATTATTACATCCCAATTATTAATGATGCAATTTCATTCATTGGGGGCATGACATATATGGAAAGGTTCTTTAGCGTTATCTCTGAAGAAAACCGGTTCAATCAAATATGGCAAGGCACTACAGGGGCTTCAGCAAAGCAGCATCCCACCCACCCCCTTGTTTTTTTCCTGAGAGAAATGCTCTAATCAACTTCATGAGTGTGAGGCCTGTAAGAATGGAATCATTTATGATGGGGTTACAAATTTTGACCGGTGAAGAAGGAATTTTAACCATTGCCGTTAGGCTGTCTGCTGTTGTGATATTAACATGTCTCCTCGTGTCTCTGTTGTCATCGCCTGTGAATATCACCTATAGTATGGATAAGCCTGTGGTTTGCAGTTTAAACATATGCAGTCCATTCGGTTTTAAGATTTCTAATAATGTGGATATGTCTTTCCCATATGAACCACCGTTTGAACTCACCGCGTTGAATTCAACCAGATTCCGATATTTAATAAATAATCTCTTCAAACTCAGCTCCACACCTGTCGAACTATACTACCCGCCAGAAAACTAACCAGCACTCTGAAATACAGCCGTGTATAAACCTCCCTTGGGGGGAGGCTTGATTACTATATTCAGGGAGATTTTTAATGAAGGTTATGTTTGTTATTCTTGCGGTATGTTTAGTATTCAGCACAGCATCTGCCGCCAGTGACACAAACGGGCATTGCGCCGTGTGCGGGATGCAGCCAGATGCCCAAAGCCGTATGCAGATTGTCCTCAACGACGGCACTACGGTGGACTTGTGCTGTCTTAATTGTGCCGTAAATTATATCAAAAAACACCCTGATGCGAAAATCGAATCAATTAAGGCGTCCGATTATGTTACAAAAGGACTTATCAACGCAAGGACGGCCTTTTGGATAATAGGTGGAACTAAAGAGGGGGTTATGAGTCATGTGGCAAAATTTGCCTTTGCTAAAAAAGAAGACGCAGCCAAATATTTTATTGAAAACGGCGGGGAGATAGCCTCATTCGACTCTGCCATTGGCAAGACCAGTAATGAAACAGCGAATGCCCCTTCAGGCGGGCATAACGCACACAGCGGCCATGATATGAATCACATGGACATGGGGCCGGGCGCTCAACTCACATTTAACCCAGCCTTTGGCGACGATGTGTATCATACCCATCCCGCCGGTATGTGGATGGTCAATTATAGGTTTATGTACATGAACATGAATGGCCTGAAAGCTGGCAGCTCTAACGTCAAAACTGCTGATGTGGGTTACAAGAGAAACACACCGTATAGTTATATGATGATCCCTACCCGCATGACTATGACTATGCAGATGCTGATGGCTATGTATGGAATTACCGATAAATTTACTGTGATGGCAATGGGTAGTTATCAGACCAAAAAAATGGGTATGCTGATGGACATGGGACCGGAGACACTCAGCGCGTCAAGTAGTCCATCGGGTAGTTCATCGGGCAGCAGCTCAAGCTCTTCATCAAGTAGTTCATCGGGCAGCTCATCCAGCAGCTCTTCATCCAGCAGTACATCCAGCAGCTCAAGCTCTTCCTCAAGCAGCTCAAGCTCTTCAAGCGGACATGTCCACAGACCACTGGCTGCAATGTCCAGCAGCAGCTCGTCTGGCGGTTCATCTGGCAGCTCATCAAGCAGCTCATCAAGCAGCTCATCAAGTTCAGGCGGTTCGATGAAAACCGGTATATCAACCGACGCCCCAATGCAAACAAGCGGCTTTGGAGATACTGAGGTAAGAGGCATATACCAGATCAGTAAATATTTCACTGGAAGTCTTGGATTAAGCATCCCTACCGGCAGCATCACTCAGGTTACAACAATGATGGGCACGGTTTATCGCGCCCCCTACGATATGCAGCTTGGCAGCGGTACGTTTGACCTGAAACCGGCAATTACATTTTCCCTAACCACAGACGACGGGAACTGGAACTACGGCGGACAGGCGATGTACACCTGGCACCCAGGCAACAACAGCAATGGCTGGAGGTACGGCGATAGTTTTCAGGCGATGACATGGCTTCAGCGTGCCTTTGGGCCTGCCTCCGCGTGGGTTCGCCTGACATATAATAACTCAGGCAAAATCAAAGGAGAAGACTCAGAGATTGCCAGGATAATCACCGGGGCATCCATGCCCGACGCCGTAACGTCCAACTACGGCGGGCAGCGGCTGGACACTATCCTTGGGTTGAGTTTCTCTAAGGGGCCTTTTAGTGTCGGCGTTGAGGGTGGCATCCCGGTATATCAATACCTCAACGGCTTGCAGATGAAGACCACATGGTTTTTGACCACCGGCGTTCAGGTAATGTTTTAACGAAATGGTTACTCTCACGCCCTGGCATATGTACCCGGGCGTGGTGTGTGTGAGGTATTGCTTATCGTACTTAGGGCCTGCATAATTTTCAGCATAATAATTGTATTGCTGGTGCCGACAGATGTTTTTTCAGGCGAAGTTGAACTCACACTCTCGCACTACAGCGTTGATAACGTTGTAACTGTAAATATAGAAAATAATTCCAAAATCGAGGTCTTTGTTGAAGATATTTATATAGACTTAGACCACGAAAGATACCGTTATTCATATAAGGGAAGAATTATGCCGCAAGAGACACTTACTCATCAGTTCCATGTAACCACCCCAGCACTGCAGGGCACATATCCATTGACCGCAGCCGTCAGCTATTTAAACGAAGGCCGACTCCTTTCCCTGAAACATGCGGCAGTCTTTAATTATTTGGAAAATAGTCCAGCAGATGATACCTGTACTGCTGAGTCCGTCAATACTAAAAACTCAGGCTATATCAAGGTAAAATCCTCTAATCCGCACAGTGTTGAGCTAATACTGCCTGATGAGTTAGTCGTGATGTCAAGGACATTGTCATCAGAATATGCACTATATAAAGTTAAATCACTGACAAAAGGCTTAAAAAATAAATATCCATATTTTGCATATATAGAGGACATCAGGTACGCCAAACACAGGACTTCGCTGTGTAAGGGATATATTAATGTTGACAGCTTAAGCAGCCGTCGCGGGGCAGTTCCGCCCTATGTACTCCTTTTGCTCTCAGCAGTATTCTTATGCGTTATATATTTTAATTTAATGCCTAAGGCTGTCACGCTAACAAGATATGCCAGCCGCATGTTTCTGGTTACATTTTCATATTATCTCCTGCAAAATATAGATTCATTCTTAGATTTTACACTAAATTATATAGGTAACTATAGCTATCATTATTTAGTAACTATTGCACTAAATAACTTCAGAGGCAGTAATTATAGTTATTTCTTTCAGTACTTCGTTGATTTATATATGGCGGTGTGCCTTGTTGTGACTTTCCCATACCTGTATTATTACGATAATAACAAGGCAATTGACCAGGACAAATATGTATCACTGCTGAGAAGCATCTGTTCAGTGCCAGGGATATTTATTAATAAAACTGTATATTGGAATAAGTACAGCAAATTAGGAATGCTGACATATATGATTAAATTATTTTATATCCCATATCTTACTTCATGGGTTATTAATAACACAATACATCAGAATAATCTTACGATGAATTTTCATTGGGGATATACGGCCGTTAATGAATATCTCACGGCATTATTTATTTACATAGATACTGTGGTATTTTCTTTTGGTTATATAATCGAGTCAAAGATGCTCAGAAATGAAATCAAATCAGCCGAGCCTACAGCTATAGGCTGGATTGTATGTCTGTGGTGTTACCCGCCATTTAATCAACTATCGTTTAAGATATTCGACTACGGGGTTATTGATATGACATATCCCCGGTGGGTAGTAAATATTGTTATTGGTCTGATAACTCTATTATGGGGTATATTTGCATGGGCGTCAGTTACGCTGGGGGCTAAGGCATCAAATCTCACCAACAGAGGGATTGTAAGACGTGGTCCCTATAAGTATGTCCGGCATCCAGCATATACAGCTAAAATTATCGTCTGGTTTTTGCAGGGCATATTTCTGTCTCAATATAGTTTAGGGATATTGCTGGGATTTACGCTGATATATGTGTTAAGGGCAATAACGGAAGAAAGACACCTGTCACTTGATGAGAATTATTTAGATTACAAAAAGTCGGTTAAATGGAAGTTCATTCCAAAAATAATATAGCAGTAAAACCAGACAGCTGCGGCGTCCCAATTGACAATATCACACACTATGTGATAGATTTCTGTAAGCAAATTTTCAAGCATGGAACATAATAACGCGGCGGCGTAGAGCGCGACTCAAAGGCGGTGAACTCTATGGAAAAGACCAGAATACTTATTCTTGGCGGCGGCTTTGGCGGTATTTACACGGCGATGGAGCTTTGTAAGGCCCTGAAGAAGCGCCCGTCTGATGACCTTGAAATCGTTATGGTCAACAAGGAAAACTACACAGTGTATACCCCCATGCTTGGTGAGGTTATCTCAGGGAATCTCTCACCGCTTGATGTTTCTATTGCCATTCGTGATCTCTGCCCACGAATCAATCTCTATGTCCAGGGTGTCGAACATATAGATTTCGACAGAAAAGTCGTAATCACATCTATTAACTCGTCCTCCGTTAAAAACGAAATCCCATACGACCACCTCGTCCTTGCCATGGGTCTCGAAGATAATTTCTCTATCGTGCGGGGGCTTTCTGACCACGGGCTTCATTTCAAAAGTGTGGCCGATGCACTGATTCTGCGCTATCATATCATTAATCTGCTTGAACATGCAGATACAGAAAAAGACGAGGCTAAACGGCGTAAGATGCTGACGTTTGTCGTAGCCGGCGGCGGGTTTTCAGGGGTTGAAGCGATTGGTGAAATGAACGACTATGTTCGCGGGGCCGCCCGAAGGTACAACAACATCAAAGACGAAGACATTAAAATGATCCTCCTTCACGGCTACGAAAGGATATTGCCTGAATTCCCGCCTTCACTAAGTGATTACTCGTACAATATATTAAAGGGAAAAAAGATAGACATCAGACTAAATGTCTTTATTGAAGCCGTAACCTCCGATGAGGCTGTCCTCAGAGGCGGCACCGTGATACCGACTAAAACCGTCGTAGCCACTATCGGCGGGGCGCCGGGGGCAGTCTTAAAGGCACTGCCACTAAAAAAAGAACGCGGCAGAATCGTCGTTAATCAATATCTTGCCGTTACAGAGCTGCCTAATATCTGGGCACTGGGCGACTGCGCATATATTATGGACAATAACACCAACAAGCCATGCCCGCCAACCGCACAGTTTGCCGTGCGCGAAGGGAGGCGCCTTGCCAAAAACATAATCGCCGAAATCGACGGCAGCCCTAAAAAACCGTTTTCGTTTAAAGACCTCGGGATGATGGGCGCGCTTGGTCATCACTCAGCCGCCGGTGTAGTGCTGGGCATAAAGGTCTCAGGTTTGCTGGGCTGGATGATGTGGAGATTTGTCTACTGGTCAAAGCTGCCCGGCACAGTGAGAAAGATTCGTGTGGCATTTGACTGGATACTGGATTTCTTCGTACCGCTTGATATTGTAAATATTAACCTTGACCCCACAGAGAATATATCAAAAATGCACTTTGAGCCAGGTGAGATGATCTTTCACGAGGGTGACCCGGGTGACAAGGTCTTTGTTATATTAAGCGGGGATGCGGTGGTTCTAAAAGGCGTTGACCAAAAACCAGTAGGGAATCTCACAATAGGAGATTGCTTTGGTGAGGGGGCGCTGATGCACGACAGACCACGAAGCGCCTCCGTGCGTACTGTAACGGCAGTCGATGTCCTCACCGTTGAGAGAAAGGCGTTTAAGGCGCTCTTTACCAACGTGCCTGTCTTACGGGAGGCATTTGCCAGTCTCATCCACCAGCGTAAGGATATTGCATAGAGTTCGTGTACAAGGCCGCTTTGCAGCAAATATTTTTCTGTCATGATAAAAATCTGGCAAAAAGTGGTTGAATAATAGTCACGTAATCTGTTAGTTTATAGTATCTACTGATTGTACAGTACACGGAATTCATTTACACGGGATGGGATAACAACTATAAATATCTTAGGGATAAATAATATGTGGCCGATTAAGTTGAATCCTGATAAGGAGCAGGCTGCGCCTGACCCTAATCAGGTTAAGCTCAATGAAATCGACGAGCAGATAATCATGCTGCTCAACAAGCGCGTCGAGGTGGTTGCTGAGATAGCCAGCGCTGTTGCCGATGCGGACGCAAAGGCCGAACTATATAGTCCCAGTAAAGAGACAGAACTGATTGAGAGGCTGCAGAAACTCAATACCGGCTCATTTCCCAATGATGCGATAAAGACGATTTTTAAAGAGATATTCTGCGCTACATTGTCATTGGAGCAGCCTATGACAGTTGCCTACCTTGGGCCGCAGGCAACTTACACCCATCAGGCCGCTTTAAAATATTTCAGCTCCACATGCAGGTACATCTCCAAAGACAGCATCAGGGAGGTCTTCGAGGAGGTAGAATCCGGCAAGTCCAGCTTTGGCGTAGTGCCCATAGAAAACTCAAACGAAGGCGCAGTAAACTATACGCTTGACATGTTCGTTGATTATAACTTAAAGGTATATGCTGAGACACTGCTGTCGATAAACCACCACCTGCTGTCAAAGTCCGCTGACGGGGAGATAAAAAAGATATACTCCCATCCTCAGCCAATAGCACAGTGCCGCAAGTGGCTTGAGAGACATATGCTTGGCATACCAATATTTGAATCTGGAAGCACAGCGCAGGCCGCGGCCATAGCGGCGGAGGAGAAAGGCGCTGCAGCTATTGGCAGTGCACTGGCCGCTAAGATTTATGACTTGAACATTATTGAAAAAGATATAGCAAACGTTAAGGACAACTTTACCAGATTCCTTGTGATTTCTAAGGAGGCACGTGGCAGTACCGGCAACGACATGACACTAATAATGTTTACGGCGAAAGACCAGCCCGGCTCCCTTCACGAGATACTGTCACCGTTTAAGAAACAAAGAATAAACCTTACGAGGATAGAATCCAGGCCGTCAAAGAAAAAGGCGTGGGATTACATATTCTTTGCCGACATGGAAGGCCACATAGAGGACAAGAAGGTAAAAAAGGCCCTTGAGGAAGTAAGAAAGCACAGCGTATATCTTAAGATTCTGGGGTCATATCCCCATGTGGAAACCATTGAGAGATAAATCGCGGGCTTTGGGGTCTCAGGATATTCTAAACATCGTTTGGAGGTAAGAAAAGGCGTTGCTTAAAGTGCCGCAGTATGTTGATAACATAGCGCCATATGTACCTGGCAAGCCTATAGAAGAGCTGGAGCGGGAGCTTGGCATCAGCCGCTCTGTGAAGCTTGCATCAAATGAAAACCCCTTGGGGCCGTCGCCCCTGGCGGTTGATGAGATTGCTAAACATGTGGGCACGCTTCACAGGTACCCCGATGGCGGGGCATATGAACTCAGGTCTGCGCTGGCTCAACAGCACGGCGTCGAGATAGATGAGGTCATCGTAGGGCAAGGCTCAAATGAACTGATAGATATTGCTATCAGGGCGTTTCAGGAGCCCGGGGATGAGACAATAATGGGGAATCCCTCTTTTGTCGTTTATTATATATCGTCGGCAAAGGCCGGAGGCACCCCTGTTATGGTACCACTTACAACGGACTACCGGCTTGACCTAAAGGCGATGGCAGAGAAAATCACAGGCAGGACAAAGATAATCTGCATAGCTAATCCAAATAACCCCACAGGGACAATTGTAACGAAAGATGAGATGCGGGAGTTTTTCAGGGCGCTGCCCGACAATATACTGGTAATAATGGACGAGGCATATTATGAGTATGCCGCAAGCGGTAATGGAGGCGATGGAGGCGGCGGGTTTCCTGATTCGATGGAGCATTTCAGAGATGGCAGGGAGATACTTATTCTGAGGACATTTTCAAAGGCATACGGGCTTGCCGGGTGCAGAATAGGCTATGGCATAGCCAAAAGCCGGATAACCGGGGCAATGAACAAGATACGCGAGCCGTTTAATACCTCGACATTGGCGCAAAAGGCCGCCATTGCAGCGCTAAAAGACACTGAACACATCAGGCGCGCCGTAGAGATAAACGCTGAGGGCAGGGCATATCTCTACAAGGAGCTGAAGGCGCTTGGGATAGATTTTGTCCCATCGCACACAAATTTTATTTATATGGACTTAAAAAAAAATGCGGTGGAAATATATAATAGGCTATTGAAACTGGGCATGATAGTACGCCCTATGGGTTCGGCAGACACTACCACTATCAGGGTAACAATCGGTTTGCCCCCGGAAAACGAAGAGTTTATACGCACACTCAGGGAGGTATTGTAAATGGATATAATAGTGCTGAAAAAATCATCTACACAGGATGAGATAGATAACATACAAAAGCGGCTTGAGACGAAGGGGCTTTCTGTAAACATATCGAAGGGGACTGAGAGGACAATAATCGGTGTAATCGGCGATACATCAAAAATCCCTGAGGAGGAGGTTGACTCAGTAAGGGCAATGTCCGGTGTAGACGAAGTGATGAGAATAGTGAAGCCGTATAAGCTGGCAAGCAGGGACTTTAAAAAGGAAAATACGGTAATAGATGTTGAAGGTCTGAAGATAGGCGGAAACAAGATACACATAATAGCCGGCCCATGCGCGATAGAAGGCCGCGATATACTGCTGACAATAGCGCAGAAGGTCAAAGAAAGCGGGGCGTCCTTTGTCAGAGGCGGGGCGTTTAAACCGCGTACATCGCCCTATACGTTTCAGGGCATGGGTGAAGAGGGGCTGCAGATACTGCTTGAGGCAAAGAAACTCACCGGTATGCCCATAGTAACAGAGCTGATGGACCCGAGGGATTTGACCCTGATGCTCAAGTACACGGACATAATCCAGATAGGGACGCGTAATATGCAAAACTTCAGGCTGCTGCTTGAAGTCGGCATGGTGGATAAACCAGTACTGTTAAAGCGCGGTCTCTCGGCAACGATAAAGGAATGGCTGATGGCCGCCGAGTACATAATGTCAAGGGGCAACCACAAGGTAATACTCTGTGAGCGCGGCGTAAGGACATTTGAGACAATAACAAGGAACACGCTGGACCTCAGCGCCGTTCCCGTACTTAAACAGTTGACACACCTGCCAATTATAGTAGACCCGTCACATGCGGTAGGCAGATGGGACTTAGTGAAGCCGATGTCCCTTGCGGCAGTAGCAGCAGGTGCCGACGGTCTGCTAATAGAGGTGCATACGAAGCCCGAAGAGGCATGTTCCGATGGGGAACAGTCGTTGAAACCCGATGTGTTTGATGATTTGGTAAAGAGTTTACGGCTGGTAGCAACCGCCGTGGGAAGGGAAATATAGAAAGCAATGTGAGGAAAAATAAATTTTGTTTTTTGAAAAAACGGCGATAATCGGCGTCGGCCTGATAGGGGCGGCGGTGGCTCTCGCCATGAAAAAGCATGGACTAGCAAAGAAGATATGCGGTTTCGGAAGAAATGAGACGAATCTGAAAAATGCCAGAGCAAGGGGCATAATAGATGATTATGCACTGAATCTGGGGGATTTGGCCGAGGGTGCAGACCTTGTCATATTTGCCGCCCCGGTGCGTGCATTTAAGCCGATAGCCGGTGAGATTGCCCCGTATCTGAAGACCGGCGCTATAGTCTCCGACGTTGGAAGCGTAAAGGGTGCCTTGGTTTATGAGATGGAGTCCGCCATGCCGGAAGGTGTGGCTTTCGTAGGCGCCCATCCCATAGCGGGCAACGATAAATCTGGCATTGACGCAGCAGACCCGGGAATCTTCATAGGGGCCAAGTGCGTTATAACCCCGACTTCGCGCACGGATAAGACCGCCTGCCAGACAATAACATCCATGTGGGAGCGCTTTGGCTGCAAGGTAGAGGAACTTACCCCGGAAAGGCATGACGAGATATTGTCTTCTATCAGCCACCTGCCGCACATTGCGGCCTATGCCCTTGTCAATGCCGTACATGAGATAAACCCGAATTTCATTGGCTACTCCGGCACAGGCTTTATGGACACCACGCGCATAGCCATGAGTTCCCCTGAGATTTGGCGTGATATTTGCGTACTAAACAGGGAAAATATACTAAACCATTTAAACGCCTATAAGCGCCAGCTTGAGCTGATAACGGCCTATATAAACGGCTTAGACTGGACGACACTCGCTGAAGAATTTGGAAAGGCCGGTGAGGCGCGAAAAAAGTTGAGAGATGAGAGAAACAACACAGAAAATAAATAGCGTAACATTGAAAAAACACAGGGCGCTCAGGGGCGAGATGACACCCCCACCTGATAAGTCCATATCCCACAGGGCGGTGTTTTTTTCATCGCTGGCCTATGGTAAATCTATGGTGAGCAATGTTCTGAGGGCTGGGGACACTAACTCCACAATAAATGCCTTTAGAATGTTGGGGGTTGAAATCGAGGAAATGCCGGACGGTTCGCTGTCTATTGATGGCCCTGGCTTTATGCAATTGAGGGAGCCGCCAGACGTAATAGACTGCGGCAACTCAGGCACTACGACAAGGCTGCTGGCGGGTGTGCTTTCTGGATGCAGATTTTTTTCTGTCCTGACAGGAGACCAATCCCTCAGAGGCAGACCGATGGGCAGGGTAATTAGGCCGCTGCATGAAATGGGCGCCATGATTGCTGCAAGAGACATTAACAGGTATCTCCCAATGTCAATAACCGGAGGCGGCTTAAAGGCAATAACATATAAAATGCCTGTGGCCTCAGCACAAGTAAAGTCTGCAATTGTGCTGGCTGGGCTTTTTGCCGACGGTGAGACGGTAATCGAAGAACCAGTCAAATCCCGCGACCATACTGAAACGATGTTAAAGGCATATGGGGCAGATGTATGTGTAGATGACCTCAAAATAACCGTAAAAGGCGGCGTTGAGCTTTCCCCATGCGACATGACAGTCCCAGGCGATATATCCTCGGCGGCATTTTTTATTGCCGGGGCATTGATGGTCGAAGGCTCCGAGCTGTTGATAAAAGACGTTGGATTAAACCCTACGCGGACAGGATTTATAGATGTGATAAGAAAGATGGGCGCAGATGTGCAGGTTCTTGATGGGCGGGAACTCTCTGGTGAGCCGGTTGGCAGCCTGCTCTGTAAGTATACAGATAAACTCAGCCCTATAACCCTGTCTAAAGAGGATATCCCGTCGCTGATAGACGAGTTTCCTATACTCTGCGTACTGGCTGCTCGTGCTGGAGGTGTGACACAGATAAGGGGCGCTTCAGAGCTGCGCGTAAAGGAATCTGACAGGATTTCAGCCATGGCAACGGAATTAGGAAAAATGGGCGTGAAAATAAAGGAATACGATGACGGTGTTGCTATAGAAGGCCCTGTTGAACTTAGAGGCAGTAACAATCTGCAAAGTTACGGCGACCACAGAATAGCGATGGCGCTGTCAATTGCTGCCATATCGGCTGAGGGTGAATCGGTGATTAACGGTACTGAAGCCGTTGGGATTTCATACCCTGACTTTTACGATACCCTTAAGGGGCTTACACATTAATGACAAGTACAAACGGCAGGAAAAAGGTGATAGCGATAGACGGCCCGGCTGGCTCAGGCAAGTCCACTGTGGCACGTGCGCTTGCCGTGCGTCTGGGGTTTGATTATCTGGACACGGGGGCGCTGTACAGGGCGGCGGCGCTTAAGCTGACGCGCTCCGGGCTTAACGAGTCCTCAGACGATGCCGCGCTGTCCACTGTCCTGAGAAATACATCGATAGAATATAAAAATGCGGCTGTGTATCTGGATAGTGAGGACGTATCAGTGGAAATCAGGACGCCTGAGGCGGGGCATTTCTCAAGCATCTTTTCGGCTAGAAAACCCGTAAGAGACTACCTGCTTGATATACAAAGGAACGCTGGTCTCTCAACTGATATTGTTGCCGAAGGCAGAGACATGGCAACTGTGGTGTTTCCCGATGCGTGGAAAAAGTTCTATGTAACCGCTGATGAACAAGTGCGCGCCCAAAGAAGATATAAACAGTTGAAAGAAAAAAAGGCTGACGTGACGAAAAAAGAAGCCATTGCCGATGTTGCCTCAAGAGACGCCCGCGACACTGCAAGGGCACTTGCGCCGCTTGTCAGGGCAGCCGACGCCGTAGAGATAGACACAACAAACCTCTCGATAGAGGAAACAATACAGAAGATGTTAAAGGCACTGGCAATATGAAAATAACAGTGGCAAAGATGGCCGGATTTTGTTTTGGCGTAAAGAGGGCAGTAAACATGGCGTTTGATATGGCCTCCAACAAGGACGGCGTATATACGTTAGGCCCGATAATCCACAACCCCCAGGTAGTGGCGAAGTTAAAGGAGCGGGGGATAGAGGATGTGGAGGAGCCATCTGAGGCAATGAAATCTGTAATAATAAGGACACACGGAATTCCCATTGAAACATATGAGAAAATGCAGGATATGGGTATAGAAGTAATAGATGCAACATGTCCCTTTGTAAAAAAGGCACAGCAATATGCTAAACTGTTACGCGAGGAAGGCTATCAGGTGATCATCCTGGGTGACAGACATCACCCGGAGGTGAAATCCATAATGAGCTATGCAGGAAGCGATGTGTACGTGGTGAAAGATGGGGAAATCCCTGATGGATTAAAGCCGCGTGTCGGCGTAGTAGTGCAGACAACACAGCCTGTGGATGCCCTGAAGAGATTGCTTTCAAACATAGTAGATAAAATAAAAGAGATTAAAGTGTATAATACAATATGTAACTCAACGGCATTGAGATTGAAAGAGACAAATGAGATGTCAGGCAATGTTGATATAATGATAATAGCCGGTGGGAAAAACAGCGCCAACACGACACAACTGGCCAACCAGTGCGAGTCGATGGGGGTGTGTACGTATCACATAGAGACGGCTGAGGAGCTGCAGGAAAGTTGGCTTAACGGCGTCGAACATGTCGGAATAACTGCGGGCGCTTCAACGCCCGATTGGATAATACAGGAGATAATAGAAAGAATTAATCATATAGGGGGCAAGACAGGTAATGGAAGTTCAAAATAGCGATCTGGAACAATTATACGCAGGGACGTTTCGAAGCATCGAGGCCGGGATGATAATGACCGGCAAGGTCATATCGAAAAAGACCGATGCCATTGTCGTTGACATAGGCTATAAGTCAGAGGGATTTATACCGATTGACGATTTTACGCAGGATGAACTCAAGGAGCTGAAAGAAGGCAGCGACATAGAGGTACTTGTATCCTCGATAAGGGACTCAGAGGGGACAATAACGCTGTCCAAGAGCAGGGCCAAGATAATGAAGACGCAAAAAATGCTCCAGCAGTCATTCGACGAGGGGGCAATCGTAGACGGCAGGATAGTGGAAAGGACAAAGGGCGGTTTCTTTGTAGACATAGGCGGGGTGAAGGCATTTCTGCCCGGCTCGCACTACGATGTTAAGCCGCTGAGGGCAGTGGACGATGTTGTCGGGCAGCAGTGCCGTTTTAAGGTGCTAAAGCTGAACAACAAGTTAAATAACGTAATAGTATCGCGCCGTGCAGTGGTAGAAGAAGAGAAGAAAATGAAGAAGTCACAGACCCTGTTGAATATCAAAGAGGGTATGGTGGTAAAGGGTGCGGTGAAAAACGTAACTGACTATGGGGTATTTATAGATTTAGGGGAAATAGACGGTCTCCTGCACATATCGGATATATCATGGGGCAGGATAAACCACCCGGCTGATTACTTCAACGTAGGAGACGAGGTAGAAGTCCTTGTGCTGAAGTATGACCAGGACTCGGAGAAGGTTACGCTGGGCTACAAACAGAAGAAGTCTGACCCGTGGCTGGATATAGAGACCAGGTACGCCGATGGCAAGACGGTAACGGGTAAAGTAGTCGGCATAACTGACTACGGCGCGTTTATCGAGCTGGAGGAGGGCGTTGAGGGGCTTGTACATGTGTCAGAGCTTGATTGGTCTGCCCGCCCGGGTCATCCGTCGAAGTATCTGGAGATTGGCGACGCAGTCGATGTCGTAGTTCTAAAAATAGAGAATAATCAAAGGCGTATATCTCTGGGCATTAAGCAACTGAAGCCAAAACCGTGGGAGCTTGTCGCCGAGCGCTATGCAGTGGGTCAGAAGGTGACAGGCAAGGTAAGGACAATAACAGATTTTGGCGTGTTTGTGGGAATGCCGGAGGGGGTAGACGCCCTTATTCACATATCTGATATATTCTGGACAAAGCACATTAAGCACCCCTCAGAGGTGTTTAAATTAAGACAAAAGGTGGAGGCTGTGGTGTTGAACCTCGAGCCTGACAAAAAGCGGATGCTGCTTGGCGTAAAGCAGCTTAAGCCCGATCCATGGACAAACGAGATACCGCAGAGGTTTAAAATTGGCAGCGATGTCAACTGCAAAGTGCTCCGTGTAAGCGAATACGGGCTGTTCGTAGAGATAGAGGACAGCGTTGAAGGGCTGGTCTATGCCTCAGAGATAGTTAAAAATACCGGTGAGGACTATGTAGAAGGCACTCTGATAAAGGCAAGGATAATCAAACTGGATTTCGAGCAAAGGAAAATAGGGTTGAGCATGGTTGCTGCCCTGGATTCAAGAGATTCAAGAGATTCAAGGGATTCAAGGCGCCGTGAAGAGCGCGACTCACCAGAGACAAAAGACGAGTAATGAAGAAAATAGTCTTTTTTTTCATAGGGCTGTTTATATTTCTCGTCGTTGTAAGTCTTGCATTGACACTGATGGGCAAGCGCATCCCAATCGGTGAGAAAATAGCGCTGATAAAGGTAGAAGGTGTAATCCTGTCTTCAAAAGATACGATAAAGGAGTTGAAGAAATACAGGGAAGACCCTTCAATAAAGGCAATAGTGTTGAGTGTAGACAGCCCTGGAGGGGCAGTAGTGCCCTCACAGGAGATATATGAGGAAGTGAAAAAGACAAACGCAAGGAAAAAAGTGGTAGTATCGATGGGCTCAGTGGCCGCCTCCGGTGGATATTACATCAGCGCGCCAGCCACAAAGATAATGGCAAACTCAGCCACAGTGACAGGCTCAATAGGGGCTTATATGGAGACAGTGAATATAAGCGACCTGATGGACAAGCTGGGCATAAAAAGGGAAGTAGTAAAAAGCGCCAAATACAAGGATATGGGCTCGTTATATCACGGGCTTGGGCCAGAGGAGAGGGCGATGTTTCAGGGGCTGCTTGACGACATACACCATCAGTTTGTAGAGGCAGTGGCAAGCGGCAGGAAGATGCCTATAGAAAAGGCAGAGGCCCTGGCCGATGGAAGGATATTTACGGGGCGTCAGGCGTTGAAGGCCGGGCTTGTGGATAAGATCGGCACCTTGCAGGATACTATCAAGGAGACAGCGCTGCTTGTCGGCATAAAGGGCGAACCGAACGTAGTCACAAAGAAAGAGGAATTTATAGTCTCGGACCTGTTTTCAGGTAAGCTTATAACTGAGATAATTTTAAAGCTGTTTCCTCTATATAAATTTAACTACCTAATGGTGAACTAAGGGGGGCCGTATGACCAGGTCAGAATTGATAGAACTCGTAACTCAAAGGACGCCGGGGCTGACGCGTGTGCAGACAGAGATAATTGTAGAGGCATTTTTCCAAAGCATAGTAGACGCCTTAAACAGGGGCGAGAAGATTGAGGTCAGGGGATTTGGAAACTTCAGGTTAAAGCAGAGAAGCCCGCGCAAGGCACGAAACCCCAAGACAGGAGAGGTTGTAGATGTCCCTGCGAAAAAAGTACTCCATTTCAAGATGGGCAAGGAACTCAGAGAGCTGATAAACAAGCGGTAGCTCTCCCCGCTGCCGTGCTATGGCTGCCCGGAACTGTTGATGACTACAAGGAGAGACTTCCTGAGCGGAACTGTGAAATCGGTTATATTTGCGATTGTATCAGGCATTAGCGCAGCCACCGCGTATTTTATGTATCCGGCAGGACTAAGGACAAGGCAGCTGGTGTACTGTGACTGCATGGATGAGGATACACTGCCAAGGAGGGGGGTTAAGCGGGCAGAGTACCGGTTTGAGCTAAAGGGGAAAGAAATTACGGCGGGCGTATTCATAGTCAATCACGAGGGGGCGGTCTATGCCCTGTCCCCTGTGTGTACCCATCTGGGGTGTCTGGTGAATTATAACAGGCACAAGGATGAGTTTATCTGCCCCTGTCACGGGGGAAAATATGACACCAGAGGAAATGTCATAGCCGGGCCGCCGCCAGCGCCTCTGACAAGGCTTCCCATGAAGGTAGAAAACGGCAGGGTATATATTGGCATCGTACTACCAGCGGCGGCGTAATGGGCAAGGCATTTGACTGGTTAGACGAAAAATTTCACATCAGGGCGCCGCACAAGAGGTTTCTGCAAAGACGCCTGCCCGCAGGTCTCAGCTACTTCTACTGTCTTGGGGGCGCTGCGTTTACATCGTATTTGATTTTATTTATAAGCGGGGCGCTGCTCTCCCTGTACTATGTACCTTCTGAGACAGAGGCATATGAAAGTATACTGAAAATCCAGCGTGAGGTCCACCTTGGTTGGCTGATACGAGGTATGCACAAGTGGTCTGCCACGCTGCTGATTGTGTTTATGCTGTGTCATATGCTGCGGGTATTCATATCGAGGGCATATAAAGCGCCAAAGGAGTTAAACTGGATAGTGGGCTGCCTGACGCTGGTCATGGTGTTTGCGTCGGGATTCACAGGGTATCTCCTGCCGTGGGACCAAAAGAGCTACTGGGCAACTACGGTAGGGACATCTATGGCAGCGACAATACCTGTTGCAGGCAGGCACCTGATGTACTTCATAAGAGGCGGCATGGATGTCGGCGGCGCCACACTGATAAGGTTTTACAGCTTTCACGTGCTGTGGCTGCCGGTGACAATGGCAGCGCTCTTGTGGGCACACTTCCACATGATAAAGCGGCAGGGGATCAAGGGGGGGCTGTGAGCTTACCAAAACTTAGACAAAAGAATCCTTATATGAACTAAAAGGCAAGTCTCTGTTGGCTTTTAAGCGGCGCAGCAGGAGGAGAAGAAAATGAGACAAAATATATTTCCACCGGGCTGGGATGAAGAAAAAGTCAGGACTGTGATTGCACATTACGAACAACAGACCGAGGATGAGTCAGTTGCTGAGGATGAGTCAGACTATAATAACTGCAAGTCCTCAAAGGCATGAGGGTCAAACTCCAAGTTTCTCAAGAACTACCTCGAATGGAATACCATCAGTACGACTTTTTGCCTCTATAAGCCTTTCTCTCATTGCTTTGCTCTTGAGGAGCCAGGCAGTTTCTTTCTCAGATTCCACTTCCCGCCATATGTCAATTGGCACTATGACCCCTGTAATCTTTCCCGTCTCGTCAGAGATGTACTGAATATCTGCTTGGCTCATATAAACTCCCCAGGTAAAAAAATACATTGATAGTATGTTGTATCTCTGAATTTATTATAACAAAAAGCCATCATATCTTTCACTCTGCGCCAAGGTAGAAAAGTCTCTGCTCAATAGAAACGTGCGCTGTCAAGCATGAATTTGTTACAATATTAACACAGTTGATATAGATTTGACGCTAAACGCTAATTGGAGGAGCATAAGTGGAGCCTGAAGAAGAAATTGAAGAACTTCGCCGGTTGTCTGAACAGATTGTTGATATATACTATACAGGCAAGGAAGAAGAGTCCTATGCGTTATTAGATGAGACGCTGACTAAGTCTAAGTCAATCGAGGCATATCGTTTATTTTTTGAGGCACAAATTGCCAGATTTAAAAATAAAGATTATACGCTGCAAGAAGAGTTAGTCAGAAAGGCAATTGAAATAAGACCAGAAGATTATTTTCTTATAAATAATTTGGGAATATCTCTGTCACTTCAGGATAAAGAAAAAGAGGCAATATGCTGTTTTGATGAGGCTCTGATGATTAAACCTGATTTTTATGATGCCTTGTGTGATAAGGGTATCTTTCTATCAATTCAGGGTAAAGAGGAAGAGGCAATACAGTGTTATGATGAAGCGTTGAAGATAAAACCTGATTTTTATGATGCCTTGCATAATAAGGGCTTATCGCTGTCACACCTGGGTAAAGAAGAAGAGGCAATACGCTGTTATGATGAAGCGCTGAAGATAAAACCTGATTTTTACGATGCCTTGAATAATAAAGGGAATTCTCTGTCAAAACAGGGTAAAGAGGAAGAGGCAATACAGTGTTATGATGAAGTGCTGAAGATAAAACCTGATTCTTCTGAAGCCTTGAGTAATAAAGGTGTATCCCTGTTAGTTCAAGGCAGAGAGGACGAGGCGATGAGATATTTTGATGAGGCGTTGAGAATTAAACCTGATTTTTACAATGCCTTGGCGAGCAAAGGACTATCACTGTCAAACTTGGGTAACTTTGAAGAGGCAATACGGTATTTTGATGAGGCGTTGAGGATTAAACCTGATGATTCTTATGCCTCGATGGAAAGAAGAAAATGTCTGTCAAAACAAAAAATGGCAGAAGCGAAGAGACAGGCATCAGGAGAAGGGCCGGAGATAAAACCTGAACATGACGATGCAGGACTGTCAGAAGTCACAGACGATTCAACATATAAACTTAAGAGCATCGAGTTGAAAGGATATAAGTCTATCGATTCCGAGGGGCAACGCATAGAATTTGGGGATGTTACAGTGCTCATCGGGCCTAATGGCGCTGGGAAGAGCAACCTTATTTCATTTTTCAGGATGATTAACAGGATGATGGATGAAGATTTGAAGCTCTTTGTTGGAATACATGGTGGAACGCCGTCTTTTCTATATTTTGGGCCAGAGACAACACCGGCATTAAGCGCAGAGATCGCTTTTTTCAATGGCAAAGACACAGCCTCCTATAGTTTTAAACTTGCTCATATGGCGAATGAAACATTTGTTTTCAATACTGAAGAAATTATCGTTAAAAAACCAGAACACCCCGAAGAGCGTATAGTTCTGCAAACTACCGCCCTCAGAGAGAGTATGCTGAAAAGCCAATCAAGGAAGTCACTCGGCAAGGAAAGCGTGATCTATAATTTGCTGAAAAAATGCTTGATTTACCAACTTCATGATACGTCGTTCGATTCGGCAATCAGGAGACGATATGAAATCACTGACGATAGTTTTCTGTATGACGACGCCCGCAATCTGGCCGCTGTTCTATACTCGATGCTCAATAATCCTGCGACACGCTGGTACTATGAAAGAATTGTGGCTCACATTGGCACAATATTCCCTCAATTTGCAGATTTTGTACTTGAGCCATATCAACTGAATCCAAATCAAATAAACCTGATGTGGAAAGAAAAGGGGCAGGGATATAAATTCGGCCCGCAACAACTCAGCGATGGAACGCTCCGGTTTATGGCGTTGACCACGCTGCTTCTTCAGCCGCCAGAGTGGTTGCCGAAACTTATAGTAATCGATGAGCCTGAACTGGGGCTGCATCCAAAGGCCGTAGCTCATCTGGCAGATATGGTATCGATTGCCAGCGAACATGTGCAGGTTGTTCTTGCAACACAGTCACCGCACTTTTTAGATGAGTTCGAGGCAGATCAAATTGTCATAGTTGAGTATGATGAAGACAAAAGATGCAGCACATTTAAAAGGAGACCCGGTGAGGAAAGATTTAAAGACTGGTTTCATAAATATACAAATAGTGACCTCTGGAATATGAATTTGTTTGGTGGCAATCCTTGAATAAACATCTGCATGTCATAGCTGAAGGTCCCTCCGAGATGGCATTTGTCAATGGTAAACTGAAGCAGCATCTGAATAATCATAACATCAAAACTACACCACATTGTTTTGGTTGTGCTATGCAACATGGTGGCTTTGCAAAAGAGAAAGGTTTTGAAAATGCAAAACAGGATATCCATAAGTTTATAAAGGAAACATTTCCGGGCAAAGAAAACTGTTTTACTACCATGTATGATCTATATGCTTTGCCAGATGATTTCCCTGAATTAGATAAGGCTATAAATATTCCTGACGTGTATGAAAAGGTTGATTTCTTGGAGGAGAAATTTGCAACTGCTATAAACGATACGCGTTTTATACCACATATACAGCTTCATGAGTTGGAGACCATCATATTTGCAGACCCGAAGGTACTACTTGTTCACTATAAAGAAGACATTCATAAAAAAGCGATAGATAAGTTAATTAACATTGTTGAAGAAAAGAATGGCAATCCCGAACTTATTAACGATGGAATAGAGACATGTCCAACCAGCAGAATTACCAATGAGATAAATAGATTTGGTAAAAGAAAAAGAGCTGTATGGGAGGTAATATCAGAGAATATCAATATCGATATAGTTAGAAAAAAATGCAAGCATTTCAACGACTGGCTTACGATTCTTGAGTTGCTTGGGAGGTGATTCAAGAGACTGTATGTTTAATTACATATTGCATTGACTTGAAGTTTAAGTAGAATCGACAAACCCCTGCCCTAAGTGATATACTAGTATTTAGCAAACCGTTGAAGGAGATATTAATTTGACGGAAATCATAACTGGAGGCTGTGTATGAAAGTTGCTGATATGACGGTAGAGGACTTGAGGTTTTTTGTCGAACAAACATTTCTTGACCTTATCGGAGATCCTGACGCTAACCTTGAGCTAAACGAAGACTTTATCTCTCGATTGATTGAAAGCATTGATGATAAAGCGGGACGTATGACACATGAGGAATTTTTAGATGAGCTTAAGAAAGATAGTTTGGTCTAACAATGCCCGCTGTTCTTTACGAAAAATAGATAAACCGATAATCAAAAGGATTCTTGATAAAATAGAAAGGTTACGTCAGGATTTAGTTACTCCTGCTCAATTAACGGGCAGACTCAAAGGTACTTTTAAGCTTTATGTTGGTGACTGGCGGATTGTGTACATGTATGAATCTGAAGACATCGTCATTCTTGATGTAGGCCACAGAAGTAACATCTATAAATCATAGAGTGAAAGTGCAATGATCAATAGATGTCGCTGCTCTTTCAACAGCAGCGACAGTCCTCTGTTAGAAGTAAAGCCGCGAGGGAAAAACTTGCCATTGTAAATTTGACAAAACAGGTTGGTTGATATACAATCAATGGCAGTGACGTTAACCATGAATGCAGAGCTGCGGCTATGCCGTTGACAAGGAGAGCAAGGAGAATAAATGGGTAAATACGGGCAGCACATAAGAGAGGACAAGGCAGTGCTGACGCAGCCACGGTGTCCTTTCTGCAGTACATTGTTTGAGCGTCCGCGCGAAATATCTACTAAGCTGAGTTTTTTTTCTGGCGGGATATGCGGCTGCGGGGCGGTATATTCATATGACCCGACAAGAAACAACATGGGTGAGGCCTTTATGGATGCCCTCGTACACGCGTGCGGCGAAGACTGGGACCTTGCCATGTCCCTTGAGTCCGAAAAGGACTACGAGGAGAAATTCGTCGTCTATAAAGAACTCGACCATTCGCTGTCCTCAAAGGCCGTAAGCAGTAACCCCAAAGACAGGATAGTTAATATGATTTTTGTCAGGTTAAAAAATCAGCAGCGCACATAAACATCTGTAGAACGAGGAATAACGGGCTTAATAAAATTTATTGATAAACATATTAATAAATTTTATTTGACGATACAGCGCCAAGTATATTACCTTTGTAAGGTAATTAAAAGCAGGTAAGGATAATCTAACAGAAAGGGAGTTTCCCGAAGATTAATTTATAACAACAGGAGGAAGTATATGCGTACAATCGAATGTGCAGGAAAGAAGCTGGAGCTTGATGAAGATGGCTATTTAACAAACCTAAACGATTGGTCAGAAGACGTGGCGAAGATGTTGTCAAAGGAAGACAACCTTGATCTGTCAGACGCCCACTGGGAAGTAATTAACTTTTTGAGGTCATACTATCAGCAGTATCAAATAGCCCCAATGATTAAGATATTGGTAAAAGAGATAAAGAAGACGATGGGCGCGGACAAGGGCAACACCAAATATCTGTATCAGTTATTTCCAGATGGCCCAGCGAAGCAGGCATGTAGATATGCCGGACTTCCAAAGCCAACAGGCTGCGTATAAAGGAGGCTTTTTTTCGGTGATGGTGTAATGTCCATGCCGAGCATTAGCACCTGAGATTGGCAAAAGACAAGGGACGCCTGGTAGCTTCTACTAGGCGTTTCCAGTTTGTATAATATCAAGGAAATTAAGAGGGCTGCCATGTAAGCGGCTCAACGGGCGGGAAGATGAATGGTATAATGAATGGCGTAAAATTCATGATTGACATGTATGTCAGTGGAATAGTTTATACGGCCGTCCTGGTTTTTGTTGCCGGGTTCTTGTGTAAGATGTATTTTGGATATTATAAGACTCCACAGCCGTTAAAGATACCGCAGACTCCTCAGCCTACCACGCTCTCGGGCGTGATGATGAGGATGGCAGGGGATATATTTTTTTTCAGGAGCCTGGCTAAAGGTACCACATTGCTTTTTATAGCGAGTTGGGTGTTTCACTTCACATTTTTGTTAATGCTGATCAGGCACCTGAGATATTTCGTTAATCCGGTACCTGAGTGTTTAACCGTCATCGGCAATGGCGCCTTAGGTATTTCATCACTGTTGATGATGGCGCTGATAGTTCTCCTTATAAGGAGGATTTTAGACAGAAAAGTAAGTTATGTTACGTCTTTTGCGGATTACTTCGTACTGCTGTTAATTATGGGAATAGTTCAGACCGGTATAATGATGCACTATGAGCAATTCAGGCCGAACATTGTTGAGGTGAAGGCTTTTATGTTATCGCTGATGGAGTTTAAGACGCCTTTTCTCACGATGATAATGCACCCGCATCACGCGCCTGGTAATTCGTTATTTATAACCCATATAAGTCTGGTAGCGATGCTGCTTATATATTTCCCATTTAGTAAGCTGATGCACGCCGGGGGTTACTTCTTCAGTCCGACCAGAAACATGGTAAACAATGCAAGAGAAGTCAGATATATAAATCCCTGGGATAAAGGATAGACGGAGGAATTGATAATGGCAGAGGAAAAAACGGCCGGCGGACATTGTAACGATGCCTGCGAGGCCAATGAAAGAATACAAGAACAACTGAAGTTTTCTAAAATTAAGTACAAGCCGGTTGAGCTCACCGGTGAGGTTGAAATCCCTGACCTCAATCCAAACTCCATGTTAGCGGTTAAGCCTCAGCTATTGACAGCCAAGGAGATGCTGGAACATCTTGGATACCCTGCCGATGGATTAATCCCGAACTGGAAAGAGGTATTTCTTAAAAAAATGGACGAGATGCTCAAGAAGTACCGTTCGGTAAAACTCTACATGGACATATGTGTCAGGTGCGGGGCGTGCGTTGACAAGTGCCACTATTATCTTGGCACTGGTGACCCGTTGAATATGCCAGTAGCCAGGCAGGAACTTATGCGCAAGGTTTATAGGAGGTACTTTACGATTCAGGGAAAACTCTTCGGCAGCAGGTTTGTAAACGGTTCTGACCTGTCCGAGGAGCTGCTTGTGATGTGGTACACGTATTTCTACCAGTGTTCGGAGTGCAGGCGCTGTTCGGTCTTTTGTCCATATGGTATAGACACTGCTGAGATAACAATGGCTGCAAGGGAGATATTAAACAGCGTAGGGCTAGTCCAGAAGTATATGCACGAGATTATCTATAAGGCGCAGACAGCCGGTAATAATCTTGGTATGCAGCAAAACGCCATTGTTAATGCCCTTGAGTTTGTTCAGGACGACCTTCAGGAGCAGCTTGAGCGAGACGACATAAGGATTCCGATAGATGAGGAAGGGGCAGAGGTGTTGTTTGTAACGCCGAGCGCGGACTTTTTTGCCTCTCCGCATATTGAGTCACTTTATGGATATGCAAAGGTGTTTCATCAGGCTGGCATAAGCTGGACGATGAGTACCTATGCCTCAGAGGGCGGCAACTTCGGTCTGTTTGTACACAACTATGAGAACATGAAAAAGATAAATAAGAGGATATGGGAGGCCGCCAGGGACTTAAAGGTCAAGCGAGTAGTGGGCGGCGAATGCGGGCACATGTGGAGGGTGCTATGTAACTACAGCAATACCATGTGGGGGCCGTTTGATTACCTTGATCCTAAGTACAAGAGACCACAGCATATCTGTGAACTAACCAATGACCTGCTTAAGCGCGGTGCCCTGAAAATAGACAAGACAGCCAATGCGGAGTTCGTAGTAACGATGCACGACTCATGTCAGGTAGCAAGGGCAATGGAGTTGGGCGGGGTGCCGGATGGTCAGTTTGAAATTCCGAGGGCGGTTATACGCGGGGTCTGTGAAAAGTTCGTGGACATGCCAGCAGAGACGATAAGAGAAAGGACATTCTGTTGCGGCGCCGGGCAGGGACTGCTTGGTGACGACATGCTGCCCACAAGGGTAAAGGGTGCGATGCCAAGAATGCAGGCATACCATTACGCTAAACGCGAAAGCGGAGTGAACTTTGTAGCCCTGATATGCGCGATATGCAAGGCACAGTTAAGCAAGATGTTCCCCACCTATGGAATAGCAATGGAGGAAGTCGGCGGAGTTCATCAGCTTGTAGGCAGAGCCATAGTGCTAGGCGCGAAGGAGGGTGTGTAATGGTAGCGAGAATCCTGAGATATAAGATAATAGTGTTGCTTGCAGTGTTTGCGTTGGTTGCAACTGGGTGCAGCCGGGCGGAGAAACCGGCAGTGGGTGCAAAAGGCGAGGCAGCCCTGCAAGTGCCTGAGGGTATTCAACTGTTTCCCTCGTATCACAATAAGGAAAAGATAGCAAGCAATCACATGACATTGATAAGTAAAGGAAAGGTAAAGGTGGCCAACTGCCTTCCATGCCATAATAATCCAGACAAGTTCTGTAATGTATGTCATGAGTACACGGGCACAGCCAAGGTCATGGTTGGCAAGACATACAAGGATGTGCTGGCATTAGAGATGCCAGCGGCAGGTATTCCAGCCCCGCCAAGCCACACACCAACAGACACATGGAAGACCGCGCATGACGAGGCTATAATATATGGCAAGGAAACCATAGCCACGTGTTCCGGCTGCCACCCTGTTGCTGATCAGTTCTGCAACAAATGTCACGAAAATGCAGGTATCAGAAAGATAAAATACTAAGAGTCACTTTGACCGAATAGGCAGCCTAAAAAGCTGCCTATTCACCCTGCACAGGAGTATGCTTGGCGGTGAAAGTCCGTTGGTGGGGTAGATAGTGCCAACTGTTAGCCAAGGGTATCCGTTGCGAGGTCTGTCTCCACCACGCCAGAATACCCATGTTTTTTTATAACGGAGTTATTATAACACGTTGTCCGATTAAGTTGTAGCTATTGCAAATAAGACGCCCAGGGCGAACGCACTATATGCGTTTTGTTGTTATTTCAGAGTCAGGCTAATGCAAATGTATCATTCAAATGTACTAAATCTGTCATTCCCTCGAACAGACTGTGTCATAATAGCACCCCCCTTTCTTTTGAGGGGTGGGCGTAGCGGCTAGGCAGCTGGGGTATTTTA
>LNQR01000051.1 GCA_001541255.1 Candidatus Magnetominusculus xianensis | reverse complement strand
CCCCACAGCATGAATGTCATCATCTGTTCAAATTTCTTGTCCATGTCAGATTTCAAAATATCCATTCTACTCTCAATACGATCCATTCTTTTCTCCAAACCATCCATTCTTGCTTCGAGCCTTATCAGCCGGTCTCTGTCGTCTTGTGTGAACGGTATCTCCCTTACGCCTGGGGGCGTCTCCAGTTTTGAGCCAGGGGCTGCCGCCACCTCTGCGCTGGAATATCCACAGATAAACACTAACAGTATTAACGCTGCCGCAACGCCTTTCATGATTATATTATATCAATGCGGCAGCAGGTATTTCAACAAATGAATCCGCTCCACAAACACAAACGAGTATTCTGAGGCGTTAAAATATGGCGTTATTTCTTACCCTCCATGTAAATCTCAAACAGATATGGGTTTATTTCTTTCATGAGCGCCCTTATCTTTATAAAGTCCACACTTCGTATGTTTTTCAGGTATTGGCTGCTTTCAGCCAATACAATGCACTTATAAAATAGTTTTGGTATCAGGGCCTCATCTGTTCCTTTTCTGTAATCTTTCTCCATCTTAATGAAGTCATTGACATATATTCTTAAATCATCAAGTATTTTGATTGTTTTATATGGAAAGATACTCTCAATACAGCCATAACTAACTACCCATTCAAGATAGCCTGGCACATCTTTTTTTATATGGTTTAGCAAGCCAATAACTGCGCTATCACTTATGGAGTCAACATCGACATCATTGGGATTAGTCTCAAAAGCCTCTCTATAACATATCCTTGAGTTCTTTACATCACCTCTTAGGAAATGCAAATCACCAAGGTATCCTCTTAGTTTCGCATCGTCAGGATTTTTTATTATACCCTTTTCTAACCTTGCCCTGGCACCCTTTAAATCTCCAGCATATATATAAAATAAACCGACAGGTATATTTAAAATATAATCGTCATCGATTTGCTGAGATTTACACAGCGAAGAGAAATAGTTCTTCTTTAAGTCTTTATTAGCTGCAATAATATTGCCTTTGAATGTTTCGGTAAAATCCATCCATGCTGAAACGATATTTATAATATCCGGCGCTGTCAGACGCTCCATAAAAAACTTGCATACTTTATCTTCATCTCCCAAATCGGCTAATGGATATGTCTTCAGGAGATTATCTATATCATTCTGAGCAGCGGTAAAGTTTAGAGAAATAATATGCCTGGCTATTTGATTTTTCCTCATCTGTAGCTCATCAAACAGGTCTCCCTGGTGCATATGTACTCATCTCCTTGCGTGGGTCTCATTTATACCGGCTATCTGCGGCTACGGACAGGATTATCATATATTTACTGCCTGGCTTGAGTCAATGTTGAGTTAAAATATCTCAGTTATCATCTTTTACCGACTTGATTTAACCATTTTCAACTCGTTTTTAACATCTGTCTTCTACTCAACATCAGAGCAAACTCATTTGGAAATTACAATTTGAATTATTTCACACAGCTTTTTACATATAACTGCCAATATTGCTATAATAGCCCTAAATATTACTAAAGGAGAGATAGAAGATGCCTTTTGAGTTTGAACGGCTCGACATACCGGATGTAGTGATAGTGACACCGCGGGTATTCCCAGATGACAGGGGTTTTTTTAAAGAGCTGTATAAATATTCCGATTTTGCCGCCTTCGGGATAACAGAGCGGTTTGTGCAGGATAATTTCTCGAAATCCTCAAAAGACGTTCTAAGGGGACTGCATTATCAGATGTACCCAAAGGCGCAGGGTAAACTTGTCTCATGCCAGCGGGGTGAGATATTTGACGTGGCCGTAGATATACGCAGTAACTCTAAGACATTCGGACGCTGGGTCAGCGCCGTGTTAACCGGTGAAAACCACAAGATGCTTTACGTACCGCCGGGATTTGCCCACGGTTTCCTTGTCATGAGCGATACGGTTGAAGTCGTATATAAGTGTACAGACGAATATTCGCCAAAAGACGACAGGGGTATAATTTGGAATGACCCCGACATTAATATAAACTGGGGAGTGGATGCCCCTCTTGTATCCGGCAAGGACGCAAGTCTCCCACTGTTTAAAGATGCTGAAAAAATGTAAACGACAGTTTAAATATTTCTGGCTGCCGCCCTCACCTCTTCAAGCATCGCGGTGCGCTCAGTATCTGTGATATATGGAATACTGGTAAAGAACACGTGCTTAAGCACTTCCATAGCACAAAATCTGTATATGCCGTCGTCCGAGGTCTGAAGCATACTGTTAAACATGCCACTCTTCGCATACATCTCTTCAGGTGCGCCGGTTGTATTGATTATCAGAACTTTCTTGCCGTTTAGAAGCCCTTGTATGCAGTCCTCCCCTATTTTATAGGCAAAGCCGAAAGAAAATACCCTGTCTATATACCCCTTAAATATGGCCGGTAAGCCTGTCCACCAAATCGGATGAATGAAACTGATTACGTCTGCCCATGTGATATGCTCTTGTTCAACTTTAACATCTTCGGCAGCCTTGCCTGCCTGAATCAGTTCGAAATCAGACGATTTTAACACAGGGTCAAAGTTAACTGCATATAAGTCCCGAACTCTGACCTCATGACCAACTGCCTTTAACTCAGCCTCAAGTGTCTCCATTATGGCGTGATTAAAACTCTTCGGATTGGGATGTGAGTAAACAATCAGGTGTTTCATGTCAGTCCTCCTTGATGTACGTATGTATTAATATATACATACCAAGCCCGTAAAATCAAGCGGCTTTACGGGTATCCCTGCTAAATGCTATACTATTGAATGAATACCGTGCGGCGAACTAATGAGTCAAAGGTTAAATTTGTACTGTTTTTTCTTCTGATATTCATGATTGCCGCAGGTTCTCTTGGGCTGTGGTTTGCTGCAGATTGGACGAAGAATAAGACCATATCAGATATCCAAAAACAGGCCATCCAACACCTCGAACTCTACAAGATATATCTGACCAGCAAGATTGCTACCTTCTCGAATTATCCAATAATTTTGGCTGAGAACTCCATGATTATCAGTTTCTGTGACAATTCTACAACTGCGCAGGGCATTAACAGCTACCTTTCACAGTTCAATGCATCAGTTGGAGCATCTGCCTCATACATAATCAATAAAGACGGCATTGTTATCGCATCAAGCAACTGGGACGCCGATGATTCTTTTATGGGTAAGGACTATTCCTTCAGACCTTATTATAAATCAGCAATAAATGGAATACCGTCAAATTACGTCGCAATCGGGGTAACATCTAAAAAGCCGGGCTATTATGCATCATATCCGGTTAGAAAAGGCAGCGATGTAGTCGGGGTTGCCGTAGTTAAAAGTAAACTCGACAGTTTGGAGCTTGGGACACAGGAAATCATGGGTACGCTTCTCATCGCAGATAAAAACAACATAATTTTCGCGTCAAATGACGACCTGTTTGATTTCTATAGTATGCAAAAACTCTCAGAAGGCGTTCTGTCTGAAGTCAAGGCCCGTAAACAATATGAAGGCGTTGACCTCAAACCTCTTCCTATTATAAGAGAGACCACCCAGGGCAGCGCTAAAATAGTAATCCTAAGCCCCTCGCTTACTGACCAGCGTGAGGTCAGTCTTGTTATGGAAGGTGTTCAAATCCAGGAAAACGGTTGGAATGTGTATCTGCTTTCAGAAGTTGAGGAGTTAGATAAAAAAATACTTATAAACATGGCGATTGTCTTTGCGGTTATAGTTGTAACATTTGTGGCGGTCTTTCTGCTGATTAATGCAAGACTCAGGAATATAAAGGAAAATTTCATCAAACATCAGAAGGAACTTGAGACTAAGGTAGATGAGCGAACTTCTGAGCTGCATGAAATAAACGAAAAACTCCTCTTCGAGTTATTTGAGCGCAAGCGGCTTGAAAACGCACTGAAGATAAAGACCGACGAGCTGGAGACAATCAACGAAAACCTTCGTGAGCTTGTACAAAAGGAGGTCTCCGAACGCAGCAAAAAAGAACAGATACTGATTCAGCAATCCCGCATGGCAGCAATGGGAGAAATGATTGGCGTCATAGCCCACCAGTGGAGGCAGCCCCTAAACGCCATCGGCCTCATTGTACAGGACCTGGTTGATGCCTATAAATTTGGAGAAATGAACGAGGAATACATAACAACCGAAGTCCAGACAACGATGCAGCACATCGGGTTTATGTCTCAGACGATTGACGATTTCAGAAATTTCCTTAAACCATCAAAAAAGATACAACAATTTGACGTGAACAAGGCAATAGAGGAAATTATGTCCATGTTTGAGGGGGTATTACGAAGAGACTCCGTTGTGATGTCTATAGAAAACCCCGGAGGGTCATATCTGACAACCGGCTACCCCAATGAGTTCAAGCAGGTGATATTGAATATTATCAACAACGCAAAAGACGCCATCGTATCATGCCGCAAAAAAGGGCTGCTTGACAAAGACATCCAGGGCAAAATAACAATCACTCTTGAAAATGGCACACTTGACACCCAAAGCCAGGACAAGAAGGTAATCATCTATATCGGAGACAACGGCGGGGGCATCCCCGAAGATGTTATAGACAGAATATTTGATCCCTACTTTACGACCAAGTCCGAGGACGCAGGCACGGGGATTGGTCTTTACATGTCTAAGACGATAATAGAAAATAACATGGGCGGAAGACTGACAGTGAGAAACATAAGCGGCGGGGCAGAGTTCACGATAGAGATATGAGGAGGGCTGCCTTAGCAGCAGAATTGTGTAAGAGGGCTGCCTCGCCAGCAGCCCTAGTCTGCTGCAATGCCTAGCTTGCCCACTTAATGGCTTCGACAGGACATGTATCCATCGCTTCCTGAACGTCGCAAGTGCCGCACTTATCCGGTGATGATACAAAGGCCTTGTCTCCCTGCATCGTAAATACTTCTGGACAAAGGGACACGCATGTCTCACATCCAGTACAAAGATCGGCTTCTACATATGGTACCTTCATTTACACTCCTCCTGAAATAGTTTGATTGGATGCCCGATGCACCCCATTGCTTTTATTAATTATGATGTTTACGGCGATTTATGATAAACTAATATTTCTAAATTTGCAAGTAAAATATTTGGGCTGAGAGATGAACGATAATAAAACAATAACAATACCCATTACCGGTATGACATGTGCCGTATGTGCCCAATCCGTCGGGAAGGCGATAAAGAAACATGCGTTTGTCAACTGGGCAGAGGTTAATTTTGCCTCTGAGAAGGCCGTTGTTACAGTTAACAGCACACAGAGCGGCACAACTGCCTGCATTAACTCTATCGTCCATTCCATAAAAGAAGAAGGTTACGGAGTTATGACCTCAAAGACGGAGCTAAAAATTGCAGACATGAGCTGTGCCGCGTGCGTATCAGCCGTAGAACGGGCAATTAACTCTGTAAGTGGTGTCGTCTCGGCCTCTGTAAATCTTACTACGGAGATGGCTGTAGTTGAATATATATCCACAATTACCAATGTTGGCGAAATAGTACGCGCAGTAACTGTCTCAGGCTATAAGGGTCAACCTTCTGAGGAAATCGTCAGAGACACTGAACGTATGGAGCGTGAAAAACACTACGCATCTCTAAAGACAGCCCTATGGACAAGCGCTGTCATCTCGGCCATTGTCATGACTGCCTCGATGGTGCAAATCCCTGTGCTTTCAAACCCTTACGTACTTTTTGCCCTTACCGCCCCCGTACAGTTTATCTCAGGGATGCGCTTTTACCGCGCGGCATTGACTGCACTGAGGCATTTCTCTGCCAATATGAACACACTTATTGCCGTTGGCACGTCGGCGGCATTTTTTTACAGCGCTTTTGCCGTGTTTTTCCCCGGTACTATTCACCGACATGGGATGGAGCCTCATCTGTATTTCGACACATCGGCTGTTATCATAACGCTGATACTTTTTGGCCGCCTTCTTGAGCTACGCGCAAAGGGGCATACCTCAGAGGCAATAAAAAAACTCATCGACATGCAGGCAAAGACCGCCTCCGTCATAAGAGATAACGTCGAGACCGCCATCCCCATTGATGACGTTGTGCAGGGCGACATTGTCATAGTGCGCCCGGGGGAGCGCATCCCAGTCGATGGCACTATAATTGATGGGGCATCTGCTGTGGATGAGTCTACGATTACGGGTGAGGGCCTGCCGGTAGATAAGACAAAAGGCGATCACCTGTATGGAGGCACACTCAACATGTTCGGGGCATTTAAGATGACGGCGTCGCGCATAGGCAAGGACTCCATGCTTGGGTCAATCATACGGCTTATCGAAGAGGCACAGGCAGCAAAGGCGCCGATTCAAAGGCTTGCCGACAAGGTAGCCTCGGTGTTTGTACCGGTAGTGATATTAATTGCACTGATTACGTTTGCGCTATGGTTTTTCCTGGGCGCTGAACCATCTTTTAATCGTGCTATGATGAATTTCATCGCCGTGCTGATAATCGCGTGTCCGTGCGCCCTGGGGCTGGCAACCCCGACGGCGGTTATGGTAGGTACTGGAAAGGGGGCAGAGAGGGGAATCCTGATAAAAGGCCCTGAGGCCCTTGAGCGGGCACATAAAATACAAGTCGTCGCAATGGACAAGACAGGCACTCTGACGCAGGGAAAACCCTTTCTTACCGGAGTCGAGCTGCAGCACGGCAACTTGAGCGAAAAGGAGGCGCTGAGGACAGCCGCTTCGGCAGAGAAGTACTCAGAACACCCAATTGCCAAGGCCATCGTCGAGAGGGCTATGACCGAAGGCATACAGCTTTTTGACCTCGATTCTTTTGTCTCCATAACAGGCGGCGGTGTAAAAGGCACATACAAGGGCAGCGATATTCTGATTGGCAGCGCCAGATTCCTTGCAGATGAAGGGATAGAGCTAATAGAAAGTATAAGCGGCAGCGCCAAAACAACGGTCTGTTTAGCCATAGACAAGGACTTAAAGGCGGTCTTCTCTATATCAGATACAATAAAAAAGACATCAACCGACGCAGTGACTAGACTCAAGGCACTGGGGATTGAGACCATAATGCTGACCGGTGACAACAGCGCCGCTGCTGAGGCAATAGCCCATGAAGCAGGCATCAGTAAGGTTTATGCGGGGCTTCTGCCCAATGAGAAATTAGAAATAATCAGGTCTATAAAGAAAGACAAAAAGGTAGTCGCCATGGTAGGAGACGGCATAAACGACGCCCCCGCCCTTGCTGAGGCCGATGTCGGCATAGCGCTTGGAACAGGTATGGACATTGCAATTGAATCAGCAGACATAATCTTAATAAAGGGGGACCTTATGGCAGTGGCAGACGCGATAAGCCTCTCAAGGCTGACAATCAGGACGATAAAGGAAAACCTGTTCTGGGCATTTTTCTATAACATAGTGGGGATACCCATAGCTGCCGGCGTGCTGACACTATTTGGCGGCCCGCCGTTAAACCCGATGATTGCCTCATTTGCGATGGCCTTTAGTTCTGTCAGCGTGGTGAGCAACTCACTGAGATTAAAAAAGAAGAGGCTGTAGCGGCCAGCGAAAGCTGGAATTCAGAAAGCAGAGGTCGTTTAGCTGACAATGTAAGGGCAAATATGTTACAATGGCTGTAATATACTGTATAACTGCAATATAATTATGATCTGACTACTGCGACAAACGATATACTATACTTTAGGAGGTAGTTTATGAAAAAGCTGACAATGTATCTGTTGTTGATCGTGGCATTAAACATTTGCGGGGCAAGCCCGGGTGGTGCCGTCCGGTGGCCTGGAATCGGTACGCCGACCTCTCAGCCATTAACCGCAAATTATCTAAGCGCCGTTGACGTGGCAGGCAGCCGTGTGTATGCTGCTGGCACCAATGCCAATCAAGTTATCAGCATATGGTATCTGGAAAACGGTAACTGGATATCTAAAGAACTTCAGAACAAGGCCGTTGGCACGGTTTATGCGACTTTTGTGGAAAACGACGATAGTATCTATTTTGGATTGACATCTCCCGTAGCTGGATATGTGTACCGGTATAAGCCAAGCACAGAAGAGCTGTATGACATGCGCCTGACAACCGCAAAGAAGATATATGACGTAACAATGCACAACAATATCCTCTACGCTGCCGGAACGGTAATGGACCCTGTCACCCATAATGAAACCGGTCAGTGTTGGAGATTAATAAACGGCGTCTGGGAAAGCCTGAACGTTACGGGACTTAATACGGTTGACGCCCTGACCTCAAGCCAGGGGTATCTATACATTGCCGGTGTAAACTCGGCTACAAATTATGTAAAGGTAATGGTCTATACAAGCAGCGGATGGGTAGACACAGGGCTGCCAGCAGACGCGGCAACAGACATATGGTTGATGATTAACGACGGGAATGGAACTATCTACGCTGGTGGCATCACTAACTATAGAGCAGCCGTATGGAAGTATAACAACGGCGCCTGGTCATCCACCGGACCAATCGACGGCAACCGCATCTTTGCATTAACGCTTGACAACAGTGGTGTGCTTTATGCTGGCGGCGTTGACAGCCAATTTAAAGGCCAAGTGTGGGGCTTTCTAAACGGGACGTGGATAAATACCAATTTAACCGGCAGCAGTTACGTCAACGCAATGGTAACCGGGCCAAACAATACTATCTATGCCGTAGGTATGAACAACCAGCATACCGCAATGGTATGGATATACAAAAACTGATCATACATAAGGACTACGAAATAAAGGAGGAAATATGAAATACTTGCTGCTGGTAGTTGTGGTATTAACAATGATTACCGGATATGCCTATGCCGATTGTTCACTTCCATGCGGGGTAGAGGAGCTGATAACATGTGCCGCTCAGACTAATAACATGTCCGCTGAGGATTTCTATAATAAAAAACTGTTTATGGCGGCAAACCTTGACGGTTTCTGTAAAAACCCTCCGGCAGGGTCTCAAGACACACAATTGCAGAAAGATTTCTTTAAAAGTTACTGTGCCAATGCTGGCAGCTACTATTCATACCAAAACTTTATTAATGCATCCAAACTCTTTCCAGACTTTGGATGTGCTGCCAATACGACAAAGGAGCTGCGTTATAAGGAATTGGCAAACTTTTTTGCTACAGTGGCACAAGAAACCACATCAGCCTTAGCTAAACATACAAACGATGGACTCTATTGGCGATATGAAAACGGCTTTCTTCTCGGAGACAACATGACATATCATACTCCGTATTATCCCGAGGATAATTGGGTCGTCGCAACTAAGAACAATACATCGCCTCTATTGACATACACTGGCACTCTCTGGTATACCTCTTCGGGTGGAGCCATTGTATATAATCTAAAAACCTCCCCTATGCAAATATCATGGGGACAGGTTACGCTTCCAAGCGGTTATTCACAGACCACTCTCAACAATGACAACATTACCGAACCAGCTTACTGGATTGGCATGGGGGCCACGCAGCTTACAAAGGATGCCATGATGGAGTTTTTTGGATGGTATTACCAAAACCTTGCCACTGGACATCCTGTTGATGCGGCAGATTACAAGGCCTTTGTGAAGTCTTACTTAAACGATGGTGTTCTGGGTTTTACAGGGGCATTCTGGTATTGGATGTACAGAATCAACGGCAGCGGCTACAGGACGATTCACCAGGCTGTTACGGACCAAAACAAGCTGGTTTGTCAAGACATCGCCGCAGTCTCACGATTGGTCAATGGCGGATGCAACCATTACAATCCTGGCAGGGTAGATTATTACCAATATTTCCTGGGTTTGTTCAACATCACGCTTACACCTGTAACGGGGACATATAACGTCCTGATCAACTATGTTTCTACGCCTACTCAGTTAAACAGCATGATTTGCGACAGCAATCTGCAGGCATACTGCCAGGTAAAATAGCAAATCGTTAACTCTTTGTAGGTAGGTGTATCGTTACCGACGTTCCCCTGCCTACTGTACTTTCTATATTAATTGTACCATTATGGCGTTTTATTATCCCATCGACGATGGACAGTCCCAGGCCCTTGCCAGAACCTACATCTTTTGTTGTGAAAAATGGAGTGAAAGCACGTTTTACTGCGTCTTCAGACATGCCTATCCCATCGTCTTCTATCTTTATTTGTATCTTTTCACCTGTTAACGATGTAACAATCCGTATTGTACCCTCATTATTAATGGCTTGATAAGAGTTTTGCAGTATGTGATAGAAACATTGGTTCATCGCCAGTGTTTCACAACCATACAGCGGTAGATTGGTATACTCTTTCACGACAGCCACCTTTTCATTTTCAAACAACGATAGCACTGTGTCTATACATTTGTTAATATCTACGTCATCTTCAGCAGCTCTGTTGAGACATGAAAAATTCTTTAACCCACTGACGACTTCCATAATTCTCTCAACACCCTTAGAAGTTGAGTTGATCTTGTTACGTATCATATGAATCTTGTCATGTACCTTAAATTCTTGCAAATCAGTTATTTGCTCATCAGACAAGGCCCCCGCAGTCATGGATTCTGAATGTCGTATGTAATGCTCAACTATCCCGATATTCTTTGCGAGTGAGCTTACAGACCCTTTAATAAAAGATAATGGATTGTTTATCTCATGTGCTATACCCGCTGACAAGGTAGTCAGCCCCTCTGTTCTATCACGCTCTATAAGCTCCATTTCCTGCTTACGCAAAATCACCCCAGCAATTATATGCGAGATACTTTTTATAAATATCTCATATGCTTCATTGCGTTTATGCCCAGCCTCCACATGGACATTGATTAACCCCAATAGTCTATGTTTGTCTTCTGATAAAATAGGGACACAGTAATAAGCTTGGTCAATCTTTCCATCGTAAGTGATCGTGTGTCTGACGTCATTGCAATCTGGGAAAAACGTTGTTTCCCTAGTGGAAGCAGCCAACCCGCATAAACACTTACCAAGAGGAACCATTGAACAGAATGACAACTGCCCCTCGCTAAAACCACGATGCACTGCAACTTGAAGGACTTTAAGTGCTTCGTTATAAAGAAAGATACACCCTTTTGATTGTGAGAGGTGTGACAAAATAACATCTAATTTCCTGTTCAAATGTGTCTCAAGACTATCTGAAGACAGTGATGCCTTCAGGACAGAGTATATGGTTTCCTGCTCTTTGATGTGCCTGGCCAAAACGGTTTGATGTTTTAATAATTTATCATGGCTTTCTTTTAACAATTGTACTGATTTTATTCTATAAATCAGAAATATACCTATCAGATAAGTGAACACAAGAGTTGCAGCCGCGTATGAAAACGGCACCCAGCCGCGTCTTTCTCTGAAATAACTCACAACCGGTATGGCCTCAACTTGAATGGTTAGTCCTGCTGCCTCGATGGCCTTGACATAATCCAGTTTTGACATCTCAACAATGCTGGAAGGTGTATTCTGATAAAGCAGGCCCTCATCCTTCGGCAGGCCCTGAAGCACTATCTTGTATAACGTGTATTTGGTTATATCTGTTTCTGAGGTAAAACTCTTTTCAAAAATACTCTTGAGCCGAAATGTACCAAAAGTAAAACCCTTTAGATTAGTGCGTCTGTCCCATATTGTCGTTGGGTCGCCGTTGTAAACCGGCATGTATATCTGGATTGCCTTGTTTCCTTTATCGGTTATAAGTTTAATCACTGCTGCAGCCAGCCCTCCGGTATCACGTGCCTTTTCAATAGCCTTTCGTCTCATTGGATTAGATGCGATATCGAAGCCTTTAATCCTGACATCCCCCTCTTGTTCTTGCTTTCTATAATAAAATGGAAAATAGTCTTCTCTTGCCTGAACTGGAATATTCTTATCCCCTGCCTTTTCAAATATATAGAAATCAGGCAATATTCCCTCATGACGGGCTGTGTATTCAAATTCTGTTTTCTTAGAATATTCAACACGAGGCGCCCACCCAAAGTTGTAAAACGAAGGATGTTTTTTAAAATCTTCCATAGAAAAATATCCATAGAAATTTTTGTCAGTTACATTATCTATTGCGGTGAAAAGCCTGGCTAAATCTGATACCTGCTCAAAGTTCCAAAGGAGATTTCTTTCGATAATCTCTGTCTGGTAATCAACTGCGTGTTTGAAGTGTTCAAAACTATCTAAATCTATCCTGTGTACAGACATGTTGTAAACCACAACAGCCACTGCCGTGCATATGAACACTAAGAGGGTATGATGCCAGTTTCTTGGAATCATAGTTTTGTCATATGCCATAAATAATCCCGCCCCCTATGATATTCACCCCTCGATGTAAAAGAATAAAGCCATAGTATTTTTACAAACACAAAGGTTTCTTTATAGGAAAGAACTTTTTTTAAGATATTTAAGAGAGAGAGAGAGAGAGAGTTAGAGAGAGAGAGAGAGAGAGAGAGAGAGAGAGAGAGAGCAAAACCTGTGCCAACTGACCTTTCCTAACAAACATATCACGAGGTATGTAATACACCTTATCTCCCAGATTCCCTAAATTTTCTGCCGCAGAGTAACATTAAAATTAAACATATGTCAACAAATATTTTTGTGAATTTTACTCCACCCCGGTAATTCTTAAAATCTAAGGTATATTACCTTAAAGTAACATCAATAAACAAAAAATCGCATGTTCCCTACAGGACATTTGATGGGATTTTGGGGGAGAAGCGTATAGAACATGGATGCAATTGCATCTATCTGAAATTCAGAGATGAGGAGTCGATGATGAAGAGATTAACAGTAATCTTTACAGATATTGCTGTCAAGTTACAGCGATTGCGACATCGCAGTAAATGGTAAGGTGGCATTTGATGCATTTGCATTGGCGCATAAGGAGAAGAAACCCTATCATTTGGAGCCGATTTCACTGTGACTGAAAAAATGCACTTAAGTACTGGGAAATGTCGGGATAATATTTTGCAACATAATCGCGGCACCCTGTTTCCGGCACTTGTGCCAAAAACCCGCAAGTTCCAGATTTTAAAGGTACGCCTGGAGGGACTCGAACCCCCAACCTACTGCTTATAAGGCAGTTTACTTCAGGCTAAGTTATTGTTTTTACTTGTTTTTATTTTGCATAACATGGCATAAAATGGCATAATGAAGCATAATTTTTGCGACAAAATCGCGGCACCTGTTTTATTGTTGTTGTTTTGCGGTGTTCCGGGGATATCAGGCTGGAGTCGATGTAATGGATTGAGGATGATTCTGGGGGTGGTGCATTACAGATATTGGTTTAACCTGTTATCACTACCACATTGGTCTCTGATGTTTTTTTCTTCACCTGTGAATGTGCAGAGCATCAACTTCGTACCATTAGGGTACCGAGGTTAAAATTCAGGCGGATGGTGCTGCTATCAATAAAAGCCACACCCTTTCCCCTCTCCAAAATGTTATAATTCCTCCATGGCTAAACAATACGATACGATTTTAAAGGAAATCATCAAGGACGTTGTTGATACCCTGATATCAAAAGTAATCGGCTTAAAAATTGTTAGATCCACTGCAATAGAGGCTAAACTGCAGATAACAAACGAACGTGAGGCAGATTTTATTCTGCTGGTAGAATTCGAAGATGGATCCAAATCTATTCTGCACATCGAGTTTCAGGCGACAAATTACTCGCAAATGATATACAGAGAGTTGCAGTATTGGACGTTCATAAGCATAATTCACGGCATTCATCCCATGCAATATGTGTTTTATATCGGTAATGAAACACTTACTATGAAAGATAGTCTATCAACAGAGACTACAACCCATAAATATCAGTTAATAGATATGAGGACCGTAGACTGTGAAAAATTCTTGTATTCCGATAAGCCTGAAGAAGTGATCCTATCTATTTTGTGCAATTTTCAGCAGAAAAGTGTTAAAATATTTATACAGGAGATACTTACACGCTTGAAGGAGTTGGTACCGGAAGAAACGCTCCGAGGCAAGTACATAAGGCAGGTGGAGGTTCTATCGCAACTGAGAGATTTGCAGAACGAAGTATGTAAGGAGGCAGAGGCTATGGCATTAGTTTATGATTTAGAGAGAGATGTGAGGTTTAAGCAGGGGCGTGAACGGGGGTTGCTTGAAGGTGAACAGAGAGGTATTGAGGGAATGCTTGAACTCAAATTTGGTTCAGCAGGACTGGAGTTAATGAATATGGTTCGTGCTATACCTACTGTGGATAAATTGGAGGAGTTCAAAAACCTTATAAAGAAAGCGGGTTCGGTGGATGAGTTGAGAGTTGTTTTGGGGAGAAGCGTATAGGAGCATTGGATGGTGTGTACATCCCTCTATTAAAGGAATTCATAGATGAGAATACTAATAACCGATGATGATATTATCAATTGTACTATATTACAAACCATGCTGGTAAGTTATGGCGATTGCGACATCGCACTGAATGGTAAGGAGGCTTTTGAGGCATTTGTGTTGGCACATAAAGAGAAGAAACCCTATGAACTGATTTTCTTAGATATAATGATGCCTGTATTGGATGGCTGCGCAGCACTGATGAAAATGCGTAAATATGAAGCGGAGATGGGGCTTAATACGCCTTCACAGGAGGCGAAGATTGTTATGGCTACTGCATTGGATCATCCAAAGGACATCATGGAGGCATACGACAAAGGCGGATGCACGGCATATCTTGTCAATGGCCATCCAAATATGTACCATTTCTGGTCATTGAAAAATGTACCAGTCTGGGACCCTCCAAAGGGGTTAGT
>LNQR01000050.1 GCA_001541255.1 Candidatus Magnetominusculus xianensis | reverse complement strand
GCTTTACCGTGAAAATCCTACGGAGCTAAGACACACAACTCCCCCTACCGTCTATTGACAGTTTTTTTGATGATGAATCTACGCCTTTTTCCTTACATATCCATATTTATTTAACATTCGTATCCAGCGTGGAGCATTTCGTTTTGCCATCAATGCTTCGTAATCTATAATAGGATCGTTGTAAGGTTCTTTTCTTGTCAGTAGTGTGTAGATTACCTCCAATATCTTATGGCCGACAGCCACTATAGCACGCTTGTGCCCCCGTCTTATCACAAGCCCCTTGTACATGCCGTTGAACTGGCTTTTAGTTTTAATAGCGCTGTTGGCTGATTCACACAGTAGCTGCTTCACGTACCGGTTTCCTTTGCTTGACCGGCCACTCTTTTTTTTCCTCCACTTTCGTTATTCCCAGGACATATTCCTGCCCATGAACATATTTTGTCCTTACTGCCAAATACGCTCATGTCAGTTCCGACCTCCGCCAGTAACATCGCAGCACTTATTTCATCTACTCCCGGAATGGTTTGTAATAAACCCCATTGCTGCTTATACGGCTCCATTGCCGCAACAACCTGTGCATCGATTTCTGATATTGTGGTATGTAACCACAATATATGACGTGTCTTCAGCAATAACCGATGACGGTCACTTAAATTACCTTCCAACGACAGTCTTAACTCCGACTGCTTATCGCGAAGCTTACCTAATGCCAACTTCGCTATTCTATCCAGCGGTTCGTCTCCTTCTATCAAAGCATCTATCATTCTACCCGCTGAAACGCCGTCAATGTCACTGACAACACTACTGAGCCTCACCCCTCCATCTTCTAAAACCTTTTGCAGCCTGTTCTTTTCTCCTGCAAGTGTCTCAATAAGCTTACGCCTGTATCTCGTCAGCAATCTCAATTGTCTCATATCTCGTGGGGGGATAAAACTTGCTCTTAATAACCCACAGCGGCTTAACTCTGCCAGCCATTGGCTATCGCTTACATCTGTCTTACGCCCTGGGACCTTCTTTACATGCTGGGCATTTACTAACATTACCTTTACTTCCGCCTCTTCAAGGACATCATATACTGTCCTCCAGTATATTCCCGTACTTTCCATTACCGCCATTTCAACTTCTTCTTTTTTCAGCCATGAGGCTAAATCCCTCAGATTAGAGCGAAATGTTGCGTATTCACGGGTGTCCTTGACCAAATTACCGCATTCATCTTCCTTCAGGACTGTACATACTACTGTCTTCTTATGTACATCTAACCCAGCACAACTCTTTAACATTGCCTCCATAACACCATTTCACCTCCTTTTCCTGTGGTCAGTTATTGTTAGGGTAGGAATTGTGGATTACCTTGCTTACACTTTCATGTAAGCAGGTCTTTTTACCGTGCGTCCTATTGCCATACATGGCATGGACATGCGGGGGTTCGTGCCACAATCCCCAGGTCAGTTTCGCGATCGGGGGTTCTCCACCATAAAGCATATCGACCTTTTCCCTCTCTTATTATAACTGGTTTCACTGAAATGAAAAAATCTTTGCACAATGGCCTTGCGATTTTCATGGGCGGGGGCGAATATTGACACTATTCATGTAGGTTTCGCGGGAATGACAGAA
>LNQR01000049.1 GCA_001541255.1 Candidatus Magnetominusculus xianensis | reverse complement strand
TTCTTTACGTTGCACCTCTCTTTCCGAGCGTTTAGAAGATTTCTGGGAAAGTCGCGTCGCATAAATACCCTATTTCCTGACGCAGACCCCTAATGTTTTTACCCATATCCTGCACAAGATAATCCGATATGGCCTCATATGCATAAATGTCAGCACTGGAACGCCATATCTTATTCGGCGTGTGTTGGTGGGATAAGCATCACACATCATAGAATAATTAATATGTTGATAACTATGTTGATAACTATGTTAGTAACCTGTTTAAAACTTCGTAGGCTTGTTGGTGGGATACACATCAGGCGTGTTGGTGGGATAAGCATCACACATCATTATATAAGATACCAAAAGATAAACATACCATTTTAAAAGATAGTAGGGATAATGATTGTAAGGGAATAGAAAATGATTTTAGTAAATGAGTGGCACCAGAATCCCATACAAAATAAGGCACTGTGGCCTCATAGGAGTAAATATCATGAATAATGATATTGACATATTAAGATAATCTGTATACTATACATAGAATGATAGACGAGATTGACTATACGAAGGGCTACACGAGAGTTCCCCACAAAATAATTCGCCGTGTCCTCATGCACGTAAATTTCGGAGCTCATGAAAGTCGCATTTTTTGGACAATCTACTTGTGGTCATCGTTTCAGGAAGAATTCTCATGGAATTCAACTTATCGAATACTTTCAAAGAAGGCTGGCCTGGATTATCGAAATGCTTTTCTTTCTGTCAAAATGCTTATTGACAAGAATATTGTGTCAGCATCAAAATCAAAAACAGAGCTACGAAAAACCAACTTTTCCATCAACATGATTGTAAAATCATGGAAGGTCGAATTCCATGAAAAAAAGATTCAAAAACAGATAAAAGCAAATCTATACAACAATACAACAGATGACATTAAATACTATACTGGATACTGCCGTATTCCTAATACAATGATGAACGGTCTCATCAGCATTAATTTCAGCGCTCGGGAGAGCCGTGTTTTTTGGACCATCATCAGTAGAACATGGTCATGGAGAAAGCCCGCATATTATATATCGTATCGAGAAATTGCAAATGAGTGTGCCATGGACTTACATGATACGCATACGTCTATCCAACACCTCATCGATAAGAACATCATTATCTCAGAACCATCAAAGAGAAAAACTAATTTCGCCATTAACCAACACGCCGATTCATGGCAGAACGAAGTTAACAGGTTAAAGATAGGACAAAAATTCCGACATTAACGGAACCCAAATCATTGCGAATATGAACCAGTTAAATAAAATGAGCATGAATCCGATATATATTTATATGTTTACATATTATTATGTATATTGTAAATCAGATTCAGGAGGTATGAGGCAATGATCAAATGTCCGACATGCGGAACGGAACAACTTTTCGAGGTAACGGCTATTGACCCGTTAATAAAATCATTCGAACAATGGATCAACCATCTTGAGGCATCCGGCCTATCGTATGCCTATGTCTCCAAGCTAAAATCAATCGTAGCGAACCACATAGCCCCAAATTTGAGAGATATGGACGTAAAGGCTGTTTCCTCCAAGGTGGTCTTTGATTTCTACTCTACGTTGCTTCAGCGCGGTCTGGCAAGTAAAACTATTAAGCACATCCTTGACACCTTAAAGGGCCTCTTAAACCATCTTTTCTACCTCGATGTAATTCATAAAGTGCCAAAGTTCCCAAAGATAAAAATAACGGCCCAGTCAAAACGCTGGATAGGCATCGATACCCAACGAATGATTCTATCTCAAATCGATCCACAATACCAACTGTTCTATGCGATCCTGTTTGAAACCGGTATGCGCCCGGGTGAAGCACGAGCTTTAAAAAAACGGGACATTGACGGCGCCGTCATCACGGTTGAGCGCGCTCTCGACGAGAAAAACAATACGCGACCGACAAAGACAGGTCATATCTACAAGTATCAAATATCAAATGACCTTGCCTCGTACATTCACATAAATTTTAGTCATTACATGCCGGAAAGGATGATGTTCTCACTATCACGCAGCAACATACAGAAGATATGGACACGGGCTTGCCGGACAGTCGGCGTATCAATCCCGATGTATCAGGCTTCCCGGCACAGCAAGGCCAGTCAGATAAACGAGCAGTGCGAGCAGGAGCGGTTGTGTCGGCTCAAAGAAGCTCTCCAGCACGAGAGTGCAACCACGACAACAAAATACTACACGTTAGGATCGAAGGAGAAATTATGATGAAAGTAGTTTCCTACGGCGGTGGTGTAAACTCTACGGCTATGGTGATATATCTGATTAATAGGGGCGACGTGCCAGACATGATCGTGTTTGTCGATACGGGCGCGGAACTGCCGGAGACGCTTGATTATGTGGACTACTTTTCGGCGTATCTAAAACAAAAGGTCGGCATGGAGATAGTCATCACTCGTAGGAATAGCGAAGGTCTATATAATTATTGCCTTAGGAAACGTATTATGCCGATTATGAAGTACAGATGGTGTACATCTGATTGGAAGGTAATTCCATTTGATAAATATATATCGCAATATCAAGGCAAAAAAACCGTATATGTGGGATTTGACGCCGAGGAAGACGGGCGCGTTGCCGGTGCCTTACAGAAATCATGTAATTTAAAAAACCAGATTAAAGTATTTCCTTTGCATGATGCTAATATTACAAGGGACGATTGTATAAATATAATTAGAGTAGAGGGCTTGAAGATACCGCCGAAAAGCGGGTGTTATATATGTCCGTTTACACCTAAACGAGAGTTTCGTGAGATGAAAAGAAATAAGCCGGAGCTATTCAAAAAAGCCCTTACATTAGAGCTGCAACATCCAAAAGGCCGGACAATTAAACAGGGCGTTGCGCTTAAAGAGATTGATGCTCAAGGTGAACTTGATTTTATGAGAGAATATGACCCGTCAATACCATGTGGGTGTTCTGACGGGCAGTATTAATCAATATCTAAAGAAACATGACGATGACGAATAGGGAGAAGATATGAACGAGAGCTGTTATATTGAAAGAGACAGCGATATGAATAAAACATCTGACTCAAAAGAATACGAAGCGGGGATTATCTCTTAAAACACAGGAGGAATATTATGAATTTAGAACAAAAGGCTGAATTTATCGAAGATGTTTTAGACCGAATTGACATATGTATTGATACGTATGGTATTCGGCAATTAATTTTAATGGAATCACAAGCTGACTTTATCGTAAGTATATTTCACCGAATGTACCAGGATGATTTTGACGCCGTAAAGGTACAGGATATGCTTTTAAAAGCATTCTTTATTAAAAAAAGTATCGATGATATTAACATACTCTGGAAGAGCTACTGTAATCATCGGCGGAGGGTGGATAATAATCAATTACGTGAAATGAAAATAGAGGCTTAAGCTGCTCTCAGCAGCTCATAATACTAAAGCCAGGTGTGATAATGTCAAACTTAGAAAATGCGATTAATAAGATTTGGGATATGTACTATCCATTTTTTCAGAGGAAAATATTGTCAGAAGTCGCCAACGACCGGACATACATAAGTAACATAAAGAATCATCTCAAAACTCGCAATAGTGTGCGATATTCAGACAATGATATATTCTGCGCGTGGCAGTCATTTATCAAAAATAAAAATATGGAAAGCAAAAAGGAGGAACTATGATTTGTGATTTTTGTAATACCCTGAAGGGCTGCCAGTTTGCGTTTGACGCTTGGGAATTGAATCATAAATATGACTCGACACATCGCAATCAGAAAGCGAATATATCAGTGCATCTATGCGTGCAGCAACGTGATATTAATTCTGCACTATCTCGTAATGTTAAACTATTTGCGACTGCTTTGTTGGCAGGGTTAGTATCGTTTTTCCTAGCGCGGCATGGGAGCCGTGTTAATGACAAGGTAAATGATGATTCGTGGTTAGACATGTGATAGAAGACGGAGTGCTGCGGCGTTAAGGGCATTGCGGCATTTTCCCGTTTGCTTTACAGGAAATCATTTTTTAAATATAATATAACTGACAGAGGAGATGCCTGATGAACATACCAAAGAAGTTAATTATCGGCGGTCTTGAGTATAGAGTAGAGCTGGTAGACCCGTCATTTTCAAAAGAGCAACTAGGGCAAATAGATTTAATAAAAGGTATAATAAAGATAAACAAAGAAATAACAAGAGAAAGGCAGGAATCAACTCTATTGCACGAGATAATAGAGGCAATTAACGATCAATATCAATTTCAACTTGAGCATGAGAAAATACAGGGATTAGAGGCGACATTATATCAGGTATTGAAAGACAATAATATATATTTTGGAGAGGCTCAGTGAAAACAAAAAGCGATTACAAAGATGGCGCATGGGTTTACTATATAAAACATGATGGCATGACAGTTCCACTAGCCGTTAAATCATTAACCGAAGAGGAATTTATGCTTCCATATATTCAGGAGCAACTGAGATTTTATGACTGACAATGACTCGGTGTGGTAACTGTCCAACTATCATCTCGATTGATGATAATAAATATGGCGAATGTATCCTGACAGATAGTCTTTATTGTCAGCAATGCTGGCAAATACACATGAAGACATGCCTTGTTTGTGGAGACTGCTGTGGATGAGATGACAAACCAGGAGGTTAAATGCTGAAAATAACGGTTATAGACAAGGATAGCAAGGAAATCTACATGGTTGAATACCCTGATGTTTCAGAGAATAAGCGTATCGAGGACGTGATTTACAAGGCCATTGGAGACGCTATAGCTTCAATTAAGAAGATAACGTCCCCAGCGCCTGTAAATTCATATGCCGCTAAGATTCATGAAGCAGCGAATCAAGTTAATGGGGTTTCTGACTGGTCGGGGGACGTACAAATAAGTGTTCAGTTGAAGTCTTACCAGGCCAAAGATTTTGGGAATTGTTCCCTCTCTATCTGTCATATTTCAGACATAACTGACCGCGTATCAAATATCCGCCTTATGCTGGATAATGCACATCAGAAATATAACAATGAAATTGATTTTGAATATGATGCCTCAACTGCAGAAGGACAAATAGCACAACAACTGGCCGCCGCCTCAAACTGTCTGGACTGCGCACTATTTCTGCTTAAAAATAACGAATTTTAAAATGAATAGTAAACGCTTGTTATGTACAGACTGCCGAAAATATACCGGCTGCAAAGAACTCTGCGTTCATGTCGAACAAGAGCTCCTTGCATTAGATAGCACTGATTATTACATGGAATTTAACGACAGTATAATCACAACAGACTACAAGATAATCCTTGCTGAAATCGCCGAAGGGCAGCAGTGGAAGCGGCGAGTAACCATCGAAAATATCAGAACGATAAAAGACATACGCCTCCGCGCGATCACAGTCATGCTGTTTTCCGGTATGCCAGTCAAGCAGATTTCCAAGATACTGAACATATCAATATCGACTCTATACCGGATTATTCGTAACAATGGTCAGCCGTGTATTTGTTGTATGATGGCTGAACTTGAGCTGCCAGCAATTATCTCAGGCAACTAGACCCTTCAGACACATAGAGCCTTCAGGCAGGTATCAATAAACTTCGTCGTGAGAACCTATGTTGAGCAGGTGTACTGTGTCGCCGGATAGAGTGAAGATGATGCGGATATCTGGAGCTGCAGAGCAGGAATATAAACCTTTGAGGTTGCCGACCAAAGCGTGAGTTTTCAAAGAAGGTGTAAAAGGATTCTCCTGCAGCAAATCGAAAGTTACAGATATTTTTTCGTTCAGCGACGGAACTCTTTTTAATAGCTTCCCAAGTTTTCTCAGAAAAGGTTTGTCGGCGTCAAGATTAAGCATCTTCAGAAACCGACGCAAGGGCAGCCGTTATCAACTCTTTGGAATTTTTAAAGACAAACTTCTCAGTATTGGCTTCAGCAGCAAGCGTCTCCTCGACAAAAGCCTTATGCTTGCGCTCTCTCTCGGCAAGATAAGCGATAAAGTCAGCGGCCTCTCTGACACGTTCAGGGGACAGCACAAGCAGCGTCTCGATGATACGTTCGATGTCGGGTGTCTTTTCGCCGACTACCGCCGGGGCAGTATCAATAGCTGATGAGGCAGTCTCTGTAATCGTCTCGCTCATAAGAATAATATAGCATTGCCTGATAGAAACTGTAAAGCATGTCACGTCATGCGAATAGGAAACCGGCGTGTGTACTGGGATTCCGGGGATTTATGCGAATATTCTACTATATATAGGGGGCAATCGTCCCAACAAATAAAACAGGCAAAACAGGCAAAACCGGAGGTGCTGATCATGGCCATGACATCAAGCAAAGAAGTATTCGTACCCAGCAGCACAACAACGCCAGGAACGCCGCATCTGACTGAAAAATCTCGACCTAACTCAGATGTCCCGGGCGGCGACGAGGCAAACACCACAGGTATGACAAAGAAGAAGTGATAGCTCTATCCTGCTTGAAAGGTCTAAAGTAGACTTTTTTAGACCTTGCAAAGACCCGCATGGAAAGCCGGTCTTGCCTTCTACAGACGGCCTGAAAGCGGAGAAAAATAGACAAAAATAGACCTCTAAACGGTCTAAATTAGTCTAAATCATACAATGAATGGGCGCAAAAGGTGATAAGAAAACAGGTGGACGACCAAAGGGGGCTAAGAATAAGCGCACCCTTGAGCTTGAAAACAAACTCAGGGAGGCGGGCTTTGACCCTGTGTCTATCCTTGTCGATATGGCAGTCGATTCTAAGACTGATGACTGGTTACGCGCTAAAATCTGCCTCGATGCGCTGCAATACCTCTTCCCCAAGCGCAGGGCGGTGGACAGCGCTGTCACCGTTGACGGTCATATCGAAACGTGGGAAGACAGAATTCTCAACGTTAATCGTGCAGAGACTAACGGAGAGGCCGACGACCAAGCGTGACCAGGCATTAGAGATAGAGAGGCGGCTGAGGACAGATTACGCCTACTTTGCCTCACGTTGTCTCTATATCCAGACAACTACCGGCAAACGAGTACCTCTGCGGCTCAACGAGATACAGTTGCTGCTTGATGGTATAATCGCTGATATTAAAGGCGCGGGCAGGCTGGTCAGACTGATAATCCTAAAGGCGCGGCGTGAGGGCGTCAGCACATGGGCGGCTGGACGGCTCTACTGGCACTGCACGACACAGAGCAATAGACACGCGGCCCTTATCACGCATGAGCCGGATGCTACGGCAGCCGTTTTTGGAATGATCCGGCGTATGTACTCATACCACCCAGAGGTTGTCAAACCGGTAACTCGATATAACTCTATGAGAATGCTGGATTTTAACTATCCTTCAGGGCGCGGTGGACTGGACAGCTCGATTGTTGTCGGTACAGCGGATAAGCCTGATTTTGGCAGCGGGCAGCTTTTACATTACCTGCATCTTTCAGAGGTAGCCAAGTGGCCTGTCGGCAAGGCGCGCAGTGTCTTAACCAGTGTTTTACAGACCGTCCCAAAAGAATCCAGCGTTGACACTGAGGTCATTTTAGAAAGTACGGCAAAAGGCTTAGGCGGTGAGTTCTATGATTACTACATCATGTCAAGATATAAGTACGAGATATACATAGACAGCGGCAAACCCAAGTTCCGCTGCTGTATTGACTATAAGGCCGACCCTGACAACCAATACTCATCTGTGTTTATCCCATGGTTCGCGTTTGATAAGTACCGTATCGATTCTCACAATCTCGATACCGCTGACTTGACCGACGACGAACGAGCTATCATGCAGACACATAACCTTGACCTGTCACACATTGCGTGGCGGCGGAAGTGCATATCAAACGACTGTAAAGGCAGCATCGATACATTCCACCAGGAATACCCAAGCAACGATGTTGAGGCGTTTTTAACGTCTGGCCGTGGGTCTGCGTCAGGAAATAGGGTATTTATGCGACGCGACTTTCCCAGAAATCTTCTAAACGCTCGGAAAGAGAGGTGCAACGTAAAG
>LNQR01000048.1 GCA_001541255.1 Candidatus Magnetominusculus xianensis | reverse complement strand
TCTTGCCATGGTCAACGTGCCCAATTGTACCCACGTTTACATGCGGCTTTGTCCTCTCAAATTTGGTCTTTGCCATTGTCTGTCCTCCTTACGTTAGAAGCCTGTTAATGTCCAATATATTTTTAACTTACTATAAGCCCATGACCGGAATCGAACCGGTGACCTCATCCTTACCAAGGATGTGCTCTGCCGACTGAGCTACATGGGCATAGCGTAATATTTTCAGGGCAGCCATATTATGACGGGCACCCGTCATATATGGAGCGGGAAACGGGATTCGAACCCGCGACCCTCAGCTTGGAAGGCTGACGCTCTACCACTGAGCTACTCCCGCGCAATAACCTGCCGTAAACTGATAAGCGGCGGCAAAATAAATGGTGGAGAGGGGAGGATTCGAACCTCCGAAGGCGGAGCCAACGGGTTTACAGCCCGTCCCCTTTGGCCACTCGGGTACCTCTCCGTAGCGTAAGGCCACTGCATCTATCATTGTATCACATATATCATACGTTATCGCCAGATTTTTCAACAACGTCCTGTCTACGGGCATCTATTGTCCATAGAAGCGACTATTATATAGTAATAAAAAAGCATTGTCAACATTATTTTAAATTTTTTAGCTGGTTGAACTAATTTATTTTGGGGCAGGAAGCAACTGTGGGAATTACATAGCGATTATTTAAGAAGTCCTAGCAGCCTGAACATGACGGCCATTAAGCTGGCCTGCGCCACAAGCATAGCCGCTACCCATTTGATGATGTCGGATTTAGACGATTCTATTTTAATTTCGAGTCTTGTGATATCATCTCTCGTAGCCAAATCTTTACGTAAATTTTCCTCTGACTCGTTAATGACCTTGACAAAGGCTTCCACGCCGTCATCGCCGAGCTTCTTTCTTAACACCTCTGGAATCGCTATCACGCTCATAGTTTAACTATAGCATATCTATTGACATTTATCAAGGCATTATCATTACAGGGCAAACGCATTAGAAAAATAAAGCAGATATTGCCCATGAAATTAGCGCCGGTAGAGGGTTTCCTGGATTCCCGTTTTCCAGACTGTGTCATAATAGCACCCCCCTTTCTTTTGAGGGGTGGGCGTAGCGGCTAGGCAGCTGGGGTAT
>LNQR01000047.1 GCA_001541255.1 Candidatus Magnetominusculus xianensis | reverse complement strand
TAAGATGTGCTGATAATTGTAGCTTTAGGACTGCTCTCAACCTCTACCGTAAATTGTTAAGCAATTCCTGTACCGCACAGTATTGGGACAAGCGATATTATCGTATAGCAATGAACACTGAAGGATATAATACTTTGTTTGACATTTAACTCAATATACGATAAAATCGTCGATGACTATCAATCGGATTAAGACCCTCAGCCCTGATGCTGTCATAAGGGTATATACGGCTGCGTTTTTGCTTTACGTAGTTTTTGCCCTGTCTTCTCAACCAATCGTAAACGGTGACACCGACCTGTGGTATCACCTCAATGGCGGCAGATTTATTACCGCTCACGGGGAGATTCCCGATGCCTCTTTTTTTTCTTTTTTAACACCGCCGCGCCACTGGGTGAACTACTACTGGCTTTTTCAACTGCTCTGCTATAAAATTTATGACACACTTGGCAGCGCCGGTCTTATTGCGCTTCGGTCACTGCTATTTATCTTAATCACAGTAACTCTCTGGGGGTTGTTTCGTGCCCGACTTGGCGGTGTAACGCCATTGTTCGTCCTTCTGTTTACTATTTATATCATGCTGCTTCTGCCGCGCTGCCTGCTTAGCAGGCCCCATGTCTTTAGCTATCTCTTTATAACTGTATTCGTGTATATTTACGAAATCAGGCCGGGCAGGTCTTATATACTTGGCGTCATTGCCCTTTTGTGGGTTAATCTGCACGGTGTCGAATATCCCGTGATGCTGTTAATCTCAGGCGCTTACATGGCTGAGGTCTATGTAAGACGCCTCAGGAGAAAAACCCCATTCACTAAAGAAGAGCTTATCATACTGGTGTCCTCTGCGGCCTGCATTGTGGTGGTCTACCTGACCCCGCACGGGGCCACCCTGATTAATGTCCCATTTATCGACACGCGGTACGCCTCCGTGTATATTAATGAACTCAGGGCGGGGGAGTTATTAGGGTTCAACCTGAGTGACAAGGGCATTTCATATGCGTCGATTTTTAATGTAACAGCCGTTTTAACACTGATTTGCATAATAACAGCCCTGAGAAATAAAAAACTCAGACTAAGCCATATCGTCATGCTGCTTGGCGCAATTGTTATCTTAACAAAGGGGGCGCGCTTCAGGACTGAGTTTGCGCTCCTTGTTGTGCCTGTTATTGTCAACGGCCTACCGCTTAATAACGCTAAGTCAGGAACCAGTGGATTTCCTGCTGCCCTCCGATATATCGCCGTCGCTGCCTTATTATCCCTGCCATTTATCCACAACACAATAAAAGAATCCCCTGTGCGCACACGGGAACTCCCTCACGGCGTGGTCTCGTTTCTTAAACATGTCAAACATATGCCAGACAATGGCACACTAATGAACCATCCAAACTCGGGCGGCTACCTGCAGTGGGAACTCTATCCCAGATATAAAATCGCAATGGACATGGAGGTGCCGTTTTTATTTTCTGATTTCGATTTTTATAACCTCCACATGAGCTATCAGGACGAGGTAGTATTCAGGAAATTCACTGAGCGCTACAGGCCGTCCTATATAACCGTACCAATACAGTTCGCCACATTTAAGGGGATAATCTCAAAATTCCCGGAATATAAACCGGTGTTCTTTGACGACACTGAGGTCCTGTACACAAGGCAGCCCGATGTGATAAAGTTATATGCTATACAGACCATTAACCCATTTGCCCCTGAGATACCTGCAGTGAACAACAGCGCAGCGGTCAACGCTGAATTGGCCGAGTTGAATAAAATTGCTTCGATTGACCCGCACATCGACTCCGTAAACAGATTAATCGCACAAATAAAGATAAATTTGGCCAACTACGACGAGGCAGCCCAATTCGCCGACAGAATTATCAGCTCATCGCCTGACCTGTCAACAGGATACTATCTAAAAGGCGATGCCCTCATTGGAAAAAAATCTTACTCTGATGCGCTTAAGTATTTTATTACCGCACTTGGCTACGCACCGGATGCACCGCTCATATACAGGAAACTCTCTGAGTGCCGGTCTAAGATGAGGCAGGATAAAGAGGCATATCAGGCGTTGTCAAAGGCGGTTGATATATTCTCACCCCAGACGCCGTACTCAGACCTCTACATGCTGGGGCTTCTGGCCCTCTCTGACGGCGACATAGAAAGGGCGCAGATGCTCTTTATGTCAGCCTATGAGAAACTCCCACCGCTGGTGGACAACGCCTCAGTGTCAGAGTGGGAGATGAAGATAAAAAAAATGCTCTCAGCCTATTAACCTGTTCAGCCCTAAAAACCGCACTTATTGTTGTTATTGTCTATCTTTAACTCACCGGCGGCACAGGAAGCCCCGCTGGATACGGTACCACCAGAGGCAATTGCCCCGATGTTATAGGTTGTCTTGTTGGTGTTTACCTCTATTCTGTAGTTAAAGAGAAGCCCGCTGGTGTTGCCGGGTTTCCATGCAGGCAGAAAAGTCTGTATAGCAGCGGCGCCTGATATCGCCTGGTCAGTCAACGTTGAACACGGCGCGTAGTAGCAGCCGTTTTCAGTAAAATACTGCTCCATGAGAAGCCTCAGCGACTGGACGTTTTGGGCTGCCTCTGTCCTTCTGGCCTTTTCCCTTTGTCCCATATACATAGGGATTGCAACAGCAGAGAGAATCCCTATTATTACCATCGTTATCAAAAGCTCGGCCAGGGTGAATCCTTTCTGGTCTCTTCCCGCGCGCAGCCGGTTAGCCTCGCTCATTGTGTTTATTATTGTATTCATCGAATCTCCTCCTTGTTGAGTGTTCACGTGACGCCTCTGGCCACGTCCTATACCAATTATATATATTTTAGCGAAAAAAAACTACTAGTTTGTCACCGCCTTAATGAACCTCCGGCGGCCTTGCGCATTTTTGCGGCAGCCAGCAGGGATGCGGCCTGTTGACCAAGTTTGCTTACTGGGTCAGCTTCAACTGTTGCATTAAAATACTCCGCTGCCTTGTCATAATCGTTAAGCTCAAAATAACAAAGCCCAAGATTAAACTTTGTCTGTGAAAGGTATGACACAATTTCAAGGGCCTTGTTGAAATAAGAAATAGCCGTCCTCAGAGCCTCGGTTTTCCCTTGTTCATCGACGCCGTCAGCCGCTGACATCTGCATGTAAACGTAACCCAGATTGTTGAAAGCTGCGGAGCAGCCCGTATCATATTTAATTGCATCTCTGAGATAGTCTATAGCCTTTTTGTAGTCTTTTCTCATAATCTCGATGTTTGACAGGGCGTTTAAGATGAGGGCGGTCTGTTCGCCTGATTTGTACGGGATTCGCAGCGCGGTTAATAATTCCTTCTCGCTGTTTACGATGTCCTGTTCCTGCATCAGCGCTATAGCATAGTTCGTGTGGGCAGTGGCAGAGACCGGGGATTTTTTTACTGTGTCCCCCCAAAGTGTCAAATCAGACCGCCACTGTCCAACCCGTTCATTGATTAACACAAAGTACCAGATTGATATTAATATAAATACGCCAATGAGGACCCTTCTGTTTAATATCTTCGCACAGCCCCACACAAGAAGTATAGAAAAGCCTACAGAGGACAGATACAGATAGCGCTCACCCAGCGGCGAGGCCACCTGTGAAAACATCACTGAAAGCGAGGGAAGCATTGTAAGGACAATCCATAATAATAAAAAAGGCGCGGGAGAGCCGCACCTCACAAGACAAAACACAGAGCCCCCAACTGCCGCGCAAAACAGCCACACATACCCAGCGCTCTCAGGAATCGCCGGAAGCAGATTTAGGTTCATAGGAAGAAGCAGCTTCTCTATATAATATCCACTTCCATAGACTATTGTTTTAAAAAAACTGATTAATGAAACCTGCGACGACAAATATGCCCCCGCAGTACCCGGCTTCATAATGACCTCACTAAGCCCACTTCCGTGCCTCATCATAAAATACACTATGACAACTGCAAACAGTACGCTCATAGACAGCATAAGCCTCCGCCACGGCATCTTCGTAAGAAGCCCATAGGCCAACACAACCGCAATTAACATAATACCGTTCTCTTTGGAGAACATCGAAAACAGATAAAACAATGCACATATCACAATGCCCTTTGCATCGTCCTCCCAGCGATAGATGAGAAAACCCAGAAACCCGAGGAGAAAAAAGAATGTCACAAGTAAATCCGTCCTGCCCGAAATCCACGCAATAGGCTCGGAATGCACGGGGTGCAGGGCAAATGTCAGCGCCGCCAAAAACGCAGGAATCCTATCAGCCTGAATCCTATCAGCGGGGGTCTTATCAGCAATGATATTACCATCACCCCTGGTCATAAGCCGCTCTGCCATGACAAATACTAACAACGAATTGGCCGCATGTACTACAAGATTATTCAGATGATAACCCAGGGGGTTCATCCGCCACAGACTCCAGTCCAACGACAAAGACACCCGCCAAAACGGACGGTAATAGATTCCATTACCAAAAAAATAGCCGTAGAACGAATTCGTATCAACAAGCACAGGATTTGTCACCACATGGATATCATCCCACACAAATCCATTGGACAGCGAAGCAATGGCACCGGTAAATGCAGCCGAAACAATAGACAGGTAGAAAAACGCATTGAGCGCAGGTCTGTTATTTATCAACCCAGATATACTACCAGATATGTTCATATAACACCCCGCTCAAGCATTGCTTATAATAAATAAAAAGGCGGGAGAAATAACACCCCCGCCCGGCACTACACATTCGCGCCAAACTAACGCGTAGTCACTATTTGGCTGAGTATTGGAGCTGTTGAGTTTGAGGCATAGGCCATGAGATTGACCGCACGGCTTCCGTTCGGGCTTAAAATAACCTGACCGTCTGTCGGGGCTGTCGTCACGAACAGTGGAAGTCCGTTAAATGCGCTCTTGTCTCCCTTAAACGTGTGGTGAGAGATAAAGTGGTCAACAATAGTCGTGATACCACCCGGGAATGCGGTATATGTGCCCGTGCTGGCCTGGTTGTAAACAGACAGACATGAGCGGCCGGTTGCGGTTGCGCCTGATGATTCGTAGCAACCCTGCGTACCTGTTGCGTCAGTAATTATAATATACGGGTCTCCGCCTACATACGCATCAAGATAGCCCTGTAAATCTGAAACTGCACCCTTAGCGCCTGACTCTGTTGACCTGACCTTTGCCTTTTCTCTCTGTCCGAGGAACGCCGGTACCGCGATAGCTGTC
>LNQR01000046.1 GCA_001541255.1 Candidatus Magnetominusculus xianensis | reverse complement strand
GACAGCTATCGCGGTACCGGCGTTCCTCGGACAGAGAGAAAAGGCAAAGGTCAGGTCAACAGAGTCAGGCGCTAAGGGTGCAGTTTCAGACTTACAGGGCTATCTTGATTCCTATGTAGGCGGCGACCCGTATATAATAATCACTGACACTGCAGGCACACAGGGCTGCTACCAATCATCAGGTGCATCCGCAACCGGCCGCACATGTTTGGCAGTTTACAACCAGGCCAGCACAGGCACATATACCGCGTTCCCGGGTGGTATCACGACTATTGTTGACCACTTTATCTCTCACCACACGTTTAAGGGAGACAAGAGCGCATTTAACGGACTTCCTCTGTTCGTGACGACAGCACCGACAGATGGTCAGGTTATCTTAAGCCCGAACGGAAGCCGTGCGGTCAATCTCATGGCCTATGCCTCAAACTCAACAGCTCCAATACTCAGCCAGATAGTTACAACACGATAATTGCCAAAACGCAGACGTGAGGGGGGATTCCTCCCTCACGTTTTTTTACACCCCCGCATTTTGCAGTAAATACTTAAAGGCTTCAAGAGACGAAGGTGCATACAGCCTAACAGACGCCATGTGGTTTATTAAGGAGAACATCATGATAAATAAATGGATGCATACCAGAGATATAAGAGGTTTTACGCTAATTGAGCTTCTGATTGTTATTGCAATAATCGGTATATTGACCGCTATAGCAATACCGGCGTTTGTAGGGCAGAGGGAAAAGGCAAAGGTCAGATCAACAGAGACGGGCGCTAAGGCTGCGATTTCGGACTTGCAGGGGTATCTTGACGCATATGTTTTTGGTGAACCCTATGTAATAATCACTGATTCGTCAGGCGGGCAGGGGTGCTTCGAGGCCGATAACGCAATTGGAACGAATAAGGCATGTTTAGCTGCTTTCAATCAAGCCAGTGCGGGTACATATGCCACATACCCCGGCGGACTGACCACAGTTATCTCTCACTTTATCTCTCACCACACATTTAAGGGCGACAGGAGTGCGTTTAACGGCCTTCCTCTGTTTGTGACAACATCAGCAACAGATGGTCAGGTTCTATTAAGCCCGTCTGGAAGCCGCTCTGTTTTTATCCTTGCTTATGCCGCAAACACAACATCACCAATTTTAAGTCAATTGGTATCTATCAGGTGATTGCATCTCTGTGATGGTATGAAGGTACTGTATTAGACATGACATTGAGAGACGCCAGGGGCTTTACGCTAGTTGAACTCATGATTGTTATTGCGATATCCGGCATATTGATCGCTATAGCAGTACCGGTGTTTTTAGGACAGATGGATAAGGGAAAGGTGAACGCAACAGTGTCTGGTGCAAAGAGCGCAATTGCTGATTTACAAGGCTATCTTGATGCATACGCAACTGGCGGACCCTATGTAATAATAACTGATTCATCTGGCGGGCAAGGATGCTTCGAGGCAGATAAGGCAATTGGAACAAATAAGGCGTGTTTAGCCGCTTTCAATCAAACCAGTGCGGGTACATATGCCACATTCCCCGGTGGACTGACCACTATTATCGACCATTTCATCTCTCACCACACGTTTAAGGGAGACAAGAGCGCATTTAGCGGTCTTCCTCTGTTCATTACAACGAATACGGTTGTCGGCTGGGGACAGGTTCTTTTAAGCCAGTCTGGAAGCAGTTCTGTTGTTATCAATGCTTACGCAACGAACTCCACACTGCCAATATTCACCCAGACAGTAACTATTCGCTAACTGCTCTGCACCAGTACTGAAGAGAAAACTTCACCTCAAATTGACAGAACTTGTCGTCTATTGACATTTATTGTCAGTGTGCCTTTTTGTGTCAACACCAATTCCAAATTGTAATACCTCCGCAGGGGCAGCGGTGAATGACTCGACATGTCTTAATCTGTGGTATTATCAGGTAATCATTCTAAACATCAAGATTTTAGATATACCTTTTGCACCCTCTCTGTATCTAATTCCTTGTATGTATAATGATAATACTTTTTATTTCTGGATGAGCAACCGATGGCATGAAATATGCTAATATACAACGTGCAGCAACGATGGGCAGATGCAAAAAAACGGTTTTTAACCGTGAAATAGCGAGCACGTATTACTTTATTGGAGGTACACACAATGTACAAGTTAATTTCAGAGATGAAGACAAGGGATGAAAGAGGTTTTACACTGATCGAGCTCCTGATAGTTATCGCGATTATCGGCATATTGACAGCTATCGCGGTACCGGCGTTCCTCGGACAGAGAGAAAAGGCAAAGGTCAGGTCAACAGAGTCAGGCGCTAAGGGTGCA
>LNQR01000045.1:5000-11931 GCA_001541255.1 Candidatus Magnetominusculus xianensis | reverse complement strand
GAATGACATCTCTAACAATCCACAGAGGCTTACTTCTATGACCAATTTCCCTTATCTTATATTACCTGTATGATTGCCACTTGGTATGAGGTAATACACACACCATGTTTAAGAGCGTACCCTGTGTTCCTGCGCTTCTACAAACGCCCGCAGCACAGCGTTGATGCGGGTTTGGTAGCCTCTGCCGTCATGTCTGAACCATTTTAGAACATCGGGGTCTAAGCGCAACGTCACTGTTTCTTTGACTTTAGGCATAACAATCTGAGCCTTCTCGAACCACTTGGCATCGGGAATAAACGTGTCTGGGTCACTGGCAACAGCTTCCTCGATGTTTGAATCAGTCATTGCCGCAACCCGCGCCCAATCCGTCATGTCATTCATCAGCTGCGCTTTTTTTGATGCGTGCATAATACGCTTCCTGCTCATGGGTTACTGCCTTTCTTGCGCTTATTATCCGGTGCTTGTTCTCGCGTTGTGTGTAAACAAGTACAACACCGTTGACCTCGCCATAGACACCTATACGCTGCTCGCCGTAATCACGGCGTGTAATTCAATTAAATGGGAGACCTGGGGGCAATTACACAAGGCTGCCCCCCTGGTCTCCATTACAGTGTCGTCACCTTTCCATCCAATTCAGAATTTTCCCAAACGCACTTGCTGCCGGTGGTAAGAATGTTGAACCCCCTTCTGGCGTTATGCCAGGCATCCAGTCCGTAACCCCGCCCATGGAATTACTCTGCAGCGACGATTGGTTAGTATCGCTGGAGGTTACGTCATGGAATCCCGTAGATACGGAAATCCTGTTTATGGAGCTTGTCGAAAGCTGCATCAGCAAGTTCCCCTGCAGGCTTGTTGAGGGTATTGTGTAGCTTGTGCAGTTATCCATGAGCGAGCCAGGATTTGCTGCAGTGGCACAGTTAAAGACTAATCCTCTTGATCTGCCTCCAAAAGAACATAAGTCTGACGTAGGTTGTGTGGTGGTAAAAAATATCATATTAGAGGCAAACGTAGGGTCAGATATGTTGCGCTCGCTGTAATATGGTATACTGCTGACAGTCTGCGCGCTGTTAAGGGGGAATGTCCAGTCAGGCCTTTTGCCGCCCGCAGAAGATAGCACATTACAGGCGTTGGGCACAGTAGAGGACGATAGGTGCGTTAAGGTCGTATTGTCGCAGCATCCGTACTGGTCACAGAAAAATGGAGAGGCATACAGGAAGTCTCCTGAAAGCCGGTTGTTGCTGCTGTCCACTACGCTGTATGTATCGAGCGACTTAAAGTATTTTCCCGACCCGACAAATGCATAGTATTGGCTAAAGCATTTATTAACGTTTACCTGGCTGGTAACAGGGGCAGTCAGGCTGAAATAGCTTGTGTCGTATTTCCAGCAGTTCGTCCAATTGGTTGGGCAGGCGCTTCCACTGCACATGGTAGTAGGGGCTGTCCCGCCTGTATAAACGGACATTATGCCGCCGGTGACATTGTCCCATGTAGTACTCTGCGCCGAGGTATAGCCTGCTATTACATAATCTGTATCGCTATCGGCATTTATGTCCACCCCGTTAGTAAACAGCCTTCCACCATATGCACGCGCAATGCCTGTGTCGTACTTGAATATGCCGCCGCTGCTTCCAATAGCTGCTGTGTCTATTGTAAAGTCACTGTTTAAGGCTAAAACAAAGGACTTTAGGTTTTGATAAGAGTAACCTGTATATGTCTGCGGCCCGGAGAGAAACATGACCATCAAATTCCCGCCTCTATTGATAACTGCAGGGCCGGAATAGGAAAACCCCAGTTCCGGATGAGAGAACTCCCACAGCAGCGAGGGCGAAGTAGGATTGGTAATGTCAAGGGCATAGTACGATGAAAGCCCGACACATGCACTCGTTGGTGATGTAGCGTCAGTACGGTTAGCGGTAGTACATGTATCTGTCGGCGGGTTATATATGTCGGTTGCCGCTGGACATGTACCACTGGTGGAGCATCCACACGACCCGCCCAGACGCATACCGCCTATTAGTACAACCTTATCGTCAGTTGCACCTGATGGTGTGTAGGAGTAGATATAAGGCTTCAGGTCGTTAAAGTAGATGTGGCAGCCTGCGCTTGCCGTATATAAAGTATCTGCCAAATAGCGCAGGTAGGGCAGAGAGTTCCTCGGAATAAATCCCCACAGTTCTCTGCCGAGGGAAGAACCCGTTAGCTGCTGTATCTCGCCAGCACCCAGTCCGGTAGACGATAACTTACCCACCTTAAAGGCATGAAGCATTCCATCGTTGGCGCCAACGTAGGATACATAATAGTCGGCATTGCCGTTGATGGAAGCCGGCTTGTATTCGTGCAAAAGAGGAGTCGAGTATATTATATCACCGAGCTTCCATACGCTTGTTGTAGATGAACCTAAATTCGCAGTGGTCCTGTTTCGAAGCCCTGATTTATCAACCCCGCGTGTGTACTCGATAATATCGTTCACGGTTGCCGTGCTGGGAAATGTAGTGCCCATATATGTGGTGAAGTGAGCAGCATTAGTTGTATTAAACTGAATGAGGCCGGTATCTCCGTTTGTATATATTGTCCTCACAGAGGCGTTGTCATGGTACAAATCATAGAAGCTGCCGCTGAAACTCGTAGATACGCTGGTTAAGGATGAGGGGGCGCGGCTGTTTCCCCCTGCTTCCCATATGGTACTCAGGTTGTCAAACGTTATAGTAGATGGCGTAAGCGCGGTCAATGTACCAGTGCCGGTTATATCGCTATATAGTTGTATGACGGGGCTGTTGTTAACAACCGTAAAGTTTAAGACATTGTCATTTGTGAGGTTTAATTTGTAGTCGTTGACCGTGTCTTCCCTGATTTGCTGCACTAACTTGGTGTTATAAAACCAGAGATTATTGATAAAGCCAACCCAGGAAAGCTGAGTGCCGTCGCTGAAATACTTGTTCGGGTAAAAAAGCACCTGCAATATATTAGCGCCAGCCTGTGTCCTTTGAGAAAGAACCGTAGCGGCAGTGCCTGAGGCCTCATTGGTTGCAATGCTGGTAAATGTGGTTCTCAACGCGGACTCAAGCTGAGAGGCATTGCTGGTTGTCTTATATGTGCCTCCGCCGTTTGTAGCAGTGTCTGACATCAACTTGGTAGGACTGCATTCATTGGTCTTACCGTTGTCCTCTCCGTTGAATATAGTATAGGTGCGGATATATTGGCTCGCACTTGTGGGCGCGGCAGAGGATGACACCGCTGATTTGTCAAACGTAAATATGTTTTTGTTCTTCGCAAGCCACGCCAGGTCATCAAGATACGTGCTTCCTTCATATAGATAACAAGAGGTACCGTCTGTGATGCTGTCGTCATCGCCGTCAAGGCTTGTGGTGCTTGTGGGCCTCACAAGATTCTTCACATTTATGTTTTGGTCTGTTGTTGACATACCGTCCGAGATAATCAGTATATTGTTTTGTCTGCATGAGTAGTTAACCGGTGACTGCGTCTCATCGAAGTCGGTAGTGTTGAGACGCATGTCTGTCCTGCTTGCGAAATATCCAATCGCGTTATAATATGCCTCGGCCCACGGCGTCCATGAGGAGGCTCTGATAGCGTTTATAGTAGAGATAAGCGACGTAGCTGCGGCGCTCAAAGCTGCTGAATCATCACTGGTAGGGATATATGAGATAATCTGTCCACCATCAAGATTAGTTCCGGATGAAGGGCAGGCCACAGTTGTGGTGGGCACCAGAGTGATATTGTCACACTCGCTTGCCGACCCGGCAGTGTTGAACGTCATTACTCCAAATTTCAATATGCCGGAGAATTCGTCGATAAGCCCGGTAGGGGTAGTTGACTGTTCGACTCTCACCTGATAAACACCTAACGGGTCGCCTAACTGGCTTGTCACGCCAAAATCCAGTAAGATGCCCGGAAGTGACCCCGAACTGTTTACCCCGGCAGTCAGCAGTGAATCCCCTGATGGATCAGTGACTGGAAACCCCGCCATGTCGTTACAATAGTTTACAAAACCCTGCTCTACACATGCATCGGAATTTGAGTAACCATTGGCAATCCATGAGGTGCCGTTCCAGCATCCCCCTACGTACATCTTACTGCCGGTGGCGGGTGACCCCGTTGTTGCACATATCCCTGCCATAGGGTCTACTGTTGAGTATGTCGGAGGCGACGATGCTATAGAAGAGTAATATCCCCCACAACTGGACGAGCCTACTATTCTAGTGACATCACCATTGCCAATACACGATGTTGTCACAGGATAGGTACATCCCCAGCATGTCTGCATTGCGTGATTAAATGTGGGTAACGTCTTACTGTCGCCATAATTTGTATCCGGAATACAGTCAGCCGTTTTCTGCTTTGCCTGTCCAAAGTTGCCATAAAGCCACTCGTAAACGGCTCCAAGACAACTAGCGTAGTCGTAAGAACCCTTGAATATATCAATTCTTGTTGTCCCGCCATTAGACCCTCCAAGTGCGGACAAGCTGCCGTTGTTCGGCCCTCTGATACCAAATGTTACCTTGTTTGTCCCGCCGGTATCGACCGACTTAATATATCTCATCCCGTTCCAGCCTGCGCCCTCTCCGATGAGTACATTATATGTACTGTCGTACTTGCCTCCAGTTAAAATCATTTTTTGGATGTCCATTTTTGACATTGTAAGCCAGTTGAGGAAGTTTCCACGGGCAACAAACTCCGTAACTGCGGTTTGACCGCTGTTAAGACTTATGCAGAGATAGGAGGTGTTAATATATGAGCAGGTTTTTGACCCTGTGTAAGCGCTAAATGTTGAGCAACTGCCGTCACCTGAGTAGTTCGTCCCTCCGTTGCCAATATACATAGTGGTATTATCGAAGTATCCAGGGTATGTAGTAGTGTTTGAATAGCTGTTGTCAAAACCAGGGTATATTCCACTTGATGAGTTTGACGTGTATGAAGTAGTCGAATAATATGCCGGGTCGTACATGCTGTAGGAATTATCGAACATTAAGAGGAGATTTGGCGGCACTGTCTGCTGGATGAAAGGTGGTGATGCACAATAGTTTTGCATAGCAGTCGATGCAGGAGTTGGAGTCGGCGTTGGAGTTGGCGTCGGGGACGGCGTTGGGCAGGTGGCGGACACTGTCGTTGTAGTTGTCGATGTAGACGCTGCCGTTGTCGTCGTAGATGACGTTGTGGTTGTGGTTGTAGATGTTGTCGCCGTGAAAGTTGCAGTGACGCTTTGAGCGCTATTATTCATTGATATTGAACACGTGCCTGTGCCTGAGCAGGCGCCTGACCAGCCCGCAAATGTTGAACCTCCAGTTGGGGTGGCCGTAAGGGTTAAGACATCGTTATTTCCAACGGAGTTTGAACAAGTGGCGCTGCAACTGAAATTATAACTGCTGTTAGTAGTATCTACGGCTGAGACGCTTCCTGTCCCCGTCCCTGCAATAGTTACTGATAAGGTCTTAGCTGCATAACAAACCGGGACAAAAAAGGCTGTGCCAAGAATTATAGATAGAAAAATAAGCGCTAACTTCAATGCCGATGCAGTTCTGTTACATGCCTCTGTGGAATGTCCTTCATTCTTTTTAAAATTATAACTGAGCGGAAATATGTGTATTTTTGTTTTCAGCATATCAAGCTCCTCGAAGTATTAATTGTCAGCATTAACTGTCTTTCCCATGTGATACCTTTGTCTGCCATATCACTCCTGTCACCCCTGCAGCCGCTCCGAAATGAAATATAGTTGTGTCTAATATCACCGTGACCGGCTGTCATGTATAAACATTTTACTTATCTATTTTTTAACACATCTGAACTTGTCTTGTCAATGATATTCTTATTAAAATTATGGTGAAAAAAATCTAACTACTGGAATTTGCATATTTTCTTGTACATGTGGCATAATTGTACTGATGATAGATGTGGTCTTTTGGCAATGCTTGCGGTCAATCCATTCAGCGGGGGTTGATTTACTTGAATGACGAAAACATTCGATAAGGTCGATACCATCGATAACCCATGGCGGCGCCTGCCGTGGACTGTGCTGCTGTCTCTGATTATCTGGACAGTCCTGACGTGGGGATTTGGGTTTTTAATTAACACAAACATGCCGCGGCGTTCTCTGCCAACACCAATATCTATGGACATGCAGTTAGTAGAACTTAAACCACCAGATACGGTGCCACTACTTCCCCGTGTGCAGACTAACCCTCCGACTGAGACAGCACCTCCAGCGCCAGAGATAAAGAAACCTGAGCCGAAGCCCAAGCCGAAAAAGGCAGTGCCTACTCCGGCTCCACCGGAGACACCGGTTCAGACTGCCAAGTTAGTGCCCTCTGTTGAACACGCTGAGAGCAGCCCTGAGCCGCTCTTCAAGTTTGAAAATATTGATAACGCAACTATTGGTGACAATATAACCGTTAGTGACAATGCGACTGCTGATAATACAACAGTTAATATTGCTTCACAAAATGACAATAACAGCGGCCCATTATTTATAAATTTAGACTACCCCCCCAGAATATCCCTATATTAATAAATCTTGCCGGTCAGAACTGCTATTGGCTGTCAGCCCTGTTGATATGGAAAAAAAGGCTTTATTTTTAGCATTGTGAATGTGTACTATACTGGGTTATGGAATATAGGTTAACGGAAAAAGTACAAGCAGCCGGTTGAGTGTCCAAAATGGGTCCGGCGGACCTTGAGGACGTAATACACTCTATTCGCGGCGAAACGCTGGAGAGCCTTGGCGCTGCCGATGCGCACACCACAGTATTAGTGGGCCCAGGTGATGACGCCGGTGTATATTTAATCGGCGACACGGCAATCGTTGAGACTGTGGATTTTATAACTCCATTAGTAAATGACCCGTTTACGTTTGGTGAGATAAGTGCTGCCAACTCGTTAAGCGACATATATGCTATGGGGGGCAGGCCGGTTGCGGCGC
>LNQR01000044.1 GCA_001541255.1 Candidatus Magnetominusculus xianensis | reverse complement strand
CAGCAGACTCATGCCCCCCTCAAAGAATGGGGGGGGCTGACTGGTTTTATTATGACACAGTCTGGAAAGCGGGAATCCAGGAAACCATCGGTCAGAGCCAAATGATAGGCAATTCCTGCCTGATTTTTCAAATGCGTTTGCCCTGTACCTGTCAGTCTCAGCTATTGTTCCAATCTGGCGAATTCAAACAGAACCTACAGCGCCCTGTCAGGCTTGGCTAATCGCCTCAACAGAGCGCTTCGCTGTCGTTATTCCTTGTCTGTTGCCTTTGTATGTTTTTCAAACATGCCCTGAAGCATATCGTTAGCGCAGAACTTGCCGCACATCGTGCATGAGTGTTCGTCAGTACTGTTTCGTTTATTTCTTATTTCAACAGCCCTTTCAGGGTCAATTGCCAGCTTAAACTGAGCTGCCCAGTCCATGTCCCTCCTTGCCTTGCTGATTTGCTTATCTCTGTCCGTGTCTGAGAGTTTCACCATGTCGCCAATATGGGCTGCTATTTTTGCCGCTATGACGCCCTCTCTGACGTCTTCAGTGAATGGCAAGCCAAGGTGTTCAGCAGGCGTTACGTAACACAAAAAATCTACCCCATACGACGCCGAAAGCGCCGCCCCCACTGCCGCGGTTATGTGGTCATACCCCGGGGCTATGTCCGTGGTGACCGGCCCAAGCATATAAAACGGTGCCTCACCACTCATCTTCTTTGCAAGTACTATGTTTGCCTCTATCTCATTAATAGGAATATGCCCCGGGCCTTCTACCATCGTCTGACAGCCCATGGTGCGGCCTGTTTCAGCGAATTCACAATTTATTATCAACTCCTGAATCGCAACCCTGTCTGTGGCGTCATGAATCGCACCGGCTCGAAATCCATTTCCAAGACTTAGGACTACGTCGTGACGCTTTAGAATCCCAGCTACCCTGTCAAAATTCGCGTATAATGGGTTTTCCTTGTCATTAAACTCCATCCAGGCCACCATGCAGGCCCCACCCTTTGAGACCAGACCTCCATATCTGTAGTGCTGTTTTTTCAATACCTCCAGCGTCAGCCTGTTTATGCCGCAGTGGATTGCCATAAATGATACCCCCTCTTCACACTGCCTCTCTATTACATCCCAGAGCAGCTCTTCCGGCATTTTTGTTATCGAACCATACCTTAAAGCGGCAACGGCAAATGCCTCGTACAGGGGGACAGTTCCCAGGGGCAGGGTGATGGAGTCCATTACAGCCCTTCTGATCTCAGGTATATTGCCCCCTACGCTTAGGTCCATTATGGTGTCTGCCCCGTACTGCTGGGCTGTCTGTGCCTTTTCTATCTCCATTGCAGGGTCGATTATCTCTGTAGACGTACCGATTGAGGCATTAACCTTTGTTTTCATCCCTTTGCCGATTCCTGTGGGTTTGACGGCTCTTTTCTTGTTCGATGGAATTACTATCTTCCCTGAGGCAACACGCCGCATTACCAGATTTTCATCCAGACTTTCGTCTGCCGCTGCTGTCCTGACCTCCTCTGTAATTTCGCCCCTTAATGCCCTTTCAATCTGTGTCATATAAGTCTCCCGATTAGATTAAATTAAACAAAAAAAAGGGCTCCGAAGACGCCAAAGGCATCATTCAGAACCCTTTACCATTAGATTCCTAAACTATTGTTGTCTCAGCAGGTCTTCTGGCTTATGGCTAAAACCTAACGGTTGCTGCCTTCCCACTGTGGTTTGCCCACCACAGCAGTGGCAAAACTCTGCAACCCTCGTCACCATTTACAGCAGCGGGACTGCCACGGACTTTCACCGTGTTCCGGGATGCTGACACATATAATCAGGACTTTAATAAATTTGAGGCCAAAGAGTCAACTGTCAATCACCCTTACTCTGTATATGTTATTAACATCTGTGATTATATTGACACAGAACTGCCAAAAATGTGTTGTAGGGGCAGTATGGTCTGGCAGGGCTAATTCATAAGTATTTATTATGATGGGAAATTTTATATTTCTTATAATTTCATGGCTGGCGTGAATTTTGCACACTAATGATTATCATGGGAACTGACGATAATATAAACAAGGAGGGAATCGATATGACAGTCAGCGCTATGTATACCGAGAACTTCAATATTTACTGTAAAGAGGAAGGCTTGCTTATCTCACAAGACAGGTGTTTGAACTATCAGATGGAAAAAGGACACGGGTGTTTTTGGTGCGGGTACTACTTCAGCGACTTAATGAGATGACGATTTCAGCAATCGTATCCTCAAATAGGAAAGCCCATAACCAGTTTTCAATCTGAATTTACTTACTCTGCTATGCTATAATCATGTCTATGAAGGGATTAGATATTATCGATGGCTCATACAGAAGCCCGCAGGTTAGCACATCAAGGTTGATTCCATCTTTAAGGTTTTATCCGAAGCTACTTAACATTCTTATTAAACTGGGGATTGAGGCAAGGAAAAATGGTTTGGTAAACGATAACTTCCACGCAACTGCATACGGTATTTTAAAGGCGCTTGAGGGCAGCGGGGTAGTGTTTGAAGTCAATGGCGTTGAGAATGTCAGCAGTGTTGACGGCCCTTGCGTGTACATGCCAAATCACATGAGTGTGCTGGAGACCTTTGTCCTGCCCGGATTTATCTGTCCATACAAGGAAATGACCTTTGTCATAAAGGAAGGCCTGTTGAAGTATCCCTTGTTTAAGGACATAATGTATGCGATGGACTCTGTGGTTGTAAAAAGGATAAATCCTCGTGAGGACCTCAATGTTGTTATGACTGAGGGCGAGAAGAAACTGGCCAGCGGGAAATCTATGATCATATTCCCTCAGAGTACCAGGTCATTAGACTTTAATCCAAAGTTGTATAACACGATGGGAATAAAACTTGCCTTGCGGGCGAAGGTGCCGGTTGTGCCGGTTGCCATTAAGTCAGACGCATGGGAGGCCGGCAGGTTTTTGAAGGACTTTGGGAAAATTGATGCCTCAAGAAAAGTTTATATCACCTTTGGAAAACCTATGACAATAAAAAACAGGGGCGTCGAAGAGCATAAGGAATCCATAGAGTTTATATCCAGGCTGCTTCAGCAATGGGGTGTAAAGGTTTTGAACTAACCGCAGCTTTCCAAACACTAGCCGCTTTCCCATGCACCTGTCCAGTCTTTGGTCGGCGGGTTTACCTTCAGACGTTCAATCTCTTCTATATATTTTTTGCTTGGCCTGTCATCTGGTGAGCTATTGAGGCATTGTTTGAAGGCATCGAGGGCGCCGTCCCACTGCCGGAGTTTGTATAATCTCAGGCCATCTTCAAACAGGCTGAACATCCTGAGCCTTTCTTCGCTCACTGAACACATCTCAGCGATTAAGCGGTGGTATTGCACCGGGTTTCCTCTGAGGCTGTCCACGAACTTACTTAATCTTATGCTTATTAACCTCTCAATTGATGTGCATTGGTGTGTGAGCTTACCCACATTTTGGGTATCTTTCAAGTCATCTCTTAGTAACAGGTCTTTAAGGTTTTCTGAAAGTGCACCGGCTGTTATATCTCCGGCACAGTTTATCCTTTTTTTTATGCTCTCGATTGCCTTTTCAAGTCTGTCTACTGTGTCATAGGATGCCTCGGCGGCTGTCTTTTCAATTTTGCCATTCAGCGTGGATATCTGTGCCATGTGCTGCTTCAGGACAATTTGCCAGCTTAGGAGTGCTGCCTTGTAGGGTATGTTTTCATTTGATAATGCGGTGCGAAGCGCTGCAAGTTCATTACGAATTTTCAGTGGCGGCTCTTTGTCCTCGTGGTGTGTCAGTCTGTCTATCGTATTACCTATAGTTACTATGTTGATGGTGTCTCGTATCTGCATATACTTGATAGACAGCTCTGCCAGTTCGGAAAATACACTGCGAATCTCTGGCAGCAGCGCCAGTTCGGGCAGTGGTTTATTTTCAAAGTAATAGTTATAGCCCAGGATTTTCTCTGGCCTCAGTTTCTTAAGGGCTCTTATCAGGAGCTTCGGGATGGGTCTGTGTTCCCAGTAGGAGAGAAACTTTTCCTTATTCCATCCTGCAAGTTCATATACGGTCTCAGTGCCGTGATGGGTTTTAAGGCTGCCTAGGCATCTTGCCACGATATAGTCTTTGGCATCTTCGTAAGTATTGTGTCCTATCATAATCCATGTGTCAAAGACTTTGTTGGCCGGTTCAAGCTCTTCGGCAAGAGTGACCGCCGGACCCATGACCGTGTATTGGATGTGCCCCTCTGAGCCCATGTTGCCTGCCAGCACCATCCCCGTGTTTATTCCCATTCGTGCTGTAATTCCTACGCCGTACTGAAGCATTATCATACGCTGTACACATAGCAGCTCCTCCTGTTGATAGAGCGCCGCCCAACATGCCTTCCACGCGTGCCCTGCATCATTTATCGGCACACCAAAGTCTGCCTTTATTGCGTCTCCTTCGTACTTGTCAACATAGCCGTCATAGCACATAATAATGTTACTCATCGGTGTCAGATATATATTTAATATGTCTGCAAGCTCCCTTGATGTAACCCCTTCCGATATGGTTGTAAAGCCGGAGACATCGGACGAAAACATCGTTGCCCGCTTTATCTCACCGCCAAGGTTCAACTTGTCCGGGGTCTTCTCGATGATTTTTAATACCTCCGGAGATACCATCGTAGAAAACATCTGCCTGACCTTCCTGCGCTCATTTCGTGCCTTAAAATACCTGTAAATTACACCGCTAAAGTATGCACCGGCTATGGCAAAGACCGGCTGTGAAACCGGCATTATCACACCATGCAGCGCAAACAGATACCACGAAAGCGCTAAATACACGACCACCGCTGTAACTGCTGCTGCACCGCTCCTTGCCGGGGCCGCCACAAGTACTAACAAAACGATGCAATATGCCAGCGCGAATATGATTGCGTAAATCAGCGCCCGTGGCAGCTCGTAGAGAAACTTTCCTGTCAAGATGGAGTTCAGCACATTCATGGGCAGGTCAAGCATCGGGTGCCTTTTCATAAAAGGGGTTGGGTTTTGTGATGTCAGCCCTGTTGCTGTAAGCCCATAAAACACAATCTTGTCCTTCAGTATCAACGGGCTTATCCTCTGAACCTTATCGTTAACCGTAATCTCGTATCTACCAAAATAGAGTGGCCTTACCAGTGGTATCAAATCATTACCGAGGTAAAATATGACCAAATCATATAAGTCTTTGAGCGCTGCACCTTCGGCCTCCTTCGATGTATAGCCGAGTTCCTTTAGTGTCTCTTCATATGCGGGCTGTCTTTGAGTCTCGTCATATTTTTGAAGCAGGTAGTTATTGAATACTATTTGGTTGGCGATTGTTGTAGTTGTTTCATTTTCAGGTAATTGGAGTTTTTTCAAGGCTTCTTTGACTGTACCGCCATAGGTGGTAAGACGATTCTCTATCATTGCTGCTATAAATAGTGTCAAGACAATGGAATCATTTTGCTCCGATGAGACATAACGGCGTTTTTTCATTTCTTTCGTCAACTGTGTGATGGCTGCGTTAATGTCTTGAATCTTGTTCAGGTCGTATTTTTTCAGTTCATTTTTGGTCTCCTGAAAGGCGATAAATTGTGCGACGGTGCTGAATGGAACGTGTTGAAATGTGTCTTTGTAAGTGCCTGCCCAGTTCACCAGTGTCTGGCCTTCTTTGTCTATAGGTATTGTGATTCGGCCAGATGCTGAGTTTTCAAAACTGGTGGATTTCCCCGGTGTAACCGTAATATTGTCAGAGCCGGTCAGTCTTACTGCCGCATCCAGCGCTATTGAAGGATAGAGCGTATCGTTGTAGCGTGTAATCAGCGGGTATCTGGAAACAACCCCTTGCTTGTTTATAACGACAATATTAGAGCCGCCGCCTCTGATATTATTTAAAATACCTTCAGGCGGGAGAGTGAGTTCGGCTGCCGGGGGTAGGGCATGTGTTGGGGCCCGGAGGTTTATGGCGATTTTGCTATTTAAAAGTTTCAGGAGTGGATCGGCTGAGAGAGATCCTGTATCTCTGTAGTCGTTGTACGCAGGCATAGTGAATCTTATTGTGACCAGTCCAAAGTCTTTCAGCGAGTTGTAAAATGCGTCATCACCGCTGTTAATAAGCGGTAGGGCATTTTTGGCGCCGCCGCTCATATACGCATTTTTAATCACATCTTTCAGCAGCCACGCGGCGTTTTCTTCCATTGAGTCATGTTCGGTCTTCGATATGTCAATATCTGTCAATATAATCGAACGGCTTTTGTAGAGTTTTAATAAATCGATGAGCGACCTATGCAGGTGAAGAGGCCAGGGCCAGCGTCCAAGAGTTTGAAGTGCCTCGTCATCTATATCGACACTGATAATGGCCGGGTCTGTCTTAAGCGGCGGCCTCGTTAGAAATGCGCTCTCAATAGCGGTGTGTTCAAGCCTGTCAAACGCCCCAAGACTGCCAAGCACTATTACTATAAGCGATACGATTGTACCAATGGCAAGGACAACCAATGGTGTCCTGAATTTTATCCCTGTAAGCAGTTTATTCATATCATTTCTTTGTCTGTACGAATTCCCCCTGCCACTGCTCTGAGGGCGGGGTCTCCTTATATAACTCTATGCGGTTGACAAAGGAGCGCGCTGGGGCGTCATCCTGTACATATTGCAGCACTTTTTGAAACCCCTCGATTGCCTCATCCCAGCGCCGCTGCCAGTATAGGTTTAGTGCCTCTTCAAAATATCTGGCGGCAGTGAGGTCATTTTCTCTGGGGGCGCCTGCAAGGGACATCATCTCATGCCACTGGGCGGTCATGCCTGAGAGTTTACTATAAAAATCTTCTGCCATTGCCCTGTAGCGGCTCTGCCCATCGGCGATAAGTGCCTTAAGCTGCTGCTCTTCAGTTGCATTGGGCATGAAGGCGCTTAAGGCCTCAGTACACCTGGAAATATAATCATCCCCGGTACGTCCTCTTTGAAGTCTGGAGATTAGGACTTCGCACTTATTTATGAGCGGCCTGGATACTGAGGCCAGTTCCTCTTTAAGATTTTCGTTGAGAGTAAGCGCTTGGTCATTGAGGATTTGTGTGACTCTGATCATCTCATCGTGTCTCATGCTTAATAGGGCGTTGAGGTCTTGTGCTGCTACATCAGAGTTTACACCGGTGAAATATTGGCCATGCGTTTCCTTTAATTTTTGCTTAAACGCTGTTATTGAACTGTGGACGGCTATGGCCTCAGTCTTCCATTCATTTACGACAAGCGGCTCTATAACGGGGACGCACTCTGTAAAAAATGTCCATATAGTTTTTGCAAGCGGGTGGGAGGTATTAATATAAATATTTTCCCACAAACGGAGGTAGCCAAATATCTTACCGGCGGGGCATTTTGTCCAGAGGTCTTTTACATGTGCCGGGACAGGTTTCCCTGAGTGGAGTTTCAGGTATGCCTCCGGCCTCCAGCCGATGCACTCATAAATGGCCAGCGGTTTGGTCTTTCCCTTTAGCAGGAGTTTATCAAGCAGGCGAAGGTGGACGAATTCAGCAATGGCGGGTACTGCGTCCTCACCTGTGATGGCGTAGTCTGAGTTGTAGATGAAATTTGCCGCCATAAATCGTGCAGCCACGTTTACCGGGTCTCCCATGACAGTGTATTGAAACTTCTCCTCTGAACCCATATTTCCGGCGGAGACATAGCCGTAGTTAAACCCCATGGCAATGCTTACTGGCAGCCTGTACACGGCCTCAGCGTAAAACTTAAAGGCCAGCAAGTCAAGCCTTTGCTCAATTGCACTAAAGGCACACCTTGCTGCGCACAATTCGTCATCTATAGGGACTCCAAAATCTGCCATGATGACGTGTCCTTCGTACTTATCTATATACCCGCCGTAGTGCATGATTATCTCACTGTTAGGGGAGAGGTAAATACTGAGAAGTCCGGGCAGTTCATCCGGCGATACCTTGCTGATAGCCTCGTTCATGCCGTTGAGGGCGGAGAAGAATACAGCGGCGGCCTTGCGCACTCCGGTAAGAGAGAAACTCTCCGGGTTTTCCTCCATAATCTTTAGTACCGCTGGTGAAACCATTTTAGCAAATATCGACCTGACCTTTTTCCTCTCTAAATACATCCTGATAAATTGAATCACAAGGACTGTAACATAAGACAGTGTCATACCCAAAAGCGGCAGCACCAAATCCATGCGGTATCCTTTTACTGTCCAGAGCTTATAGGTAAGAAGCGTGTATGCAGCGGCAGCAGCGGCAGTTACGGCAAAGGTTATGGTAACGCCGGACAAAATTCCCACTACTGCTATCAACACGGCCAGGGTCAGGGTAATAGCCCGGCTCAACGCCGCTGGGATGGTATAGAGGAACTGACCTGTGAGTATGGTATTTATGGCATTGAGGTGGAATGACACCATAGGGGCTGACGGCTCATATGGGGTAGGGTTTAAGTCCATTGTGTTTGCCCCGGTCAGGCCAATCATAAATATCATGCCTTCCATGTCAACAGGGGAAAAGGCGCTGGGCTGCTCATGCCTGAGCAGTTGCGGCGTCTCAGGGAAATAGTACGGGTAGGCATCACTGAGCCGGTTCTTGCTGTAAAACCAGTTCATGTTTTTTCGTGCCTCTTCAATCTGTGGGGCAAAGGAATTATTAACATCAGGGATGGAGCCGTCCTGTTTTTTATTAAACTCCTTCAGGAATTTGACAGATGCCGTGACTACGGCATAGACCCTATCAATAATATCGTCTTTGACATATGGTTTTAACTGCCGCTGAATCTCTGCCAGGTTCATCCCGCCATCAAGATATTTGGAGACAAAAAGGGCTGTGGTAATCTCATCGGCAATGGTGCGGACATTTACCTCTGTGACGAACTTGTCTTCCATAAGGTCTGAGTATATGTCATCATGCAACTGCGTGTAACTGCTTCCCTTGTACTTAGATGCGGTGTTTTTTGCCCTGATGACGGCATAGAAGTATGATAAGACATCGTAGGGGATGTGTGTATATGACCCATGAAAAGTACCAGCCCAGTTCAAGGGCATCCGGTAGTGTGAGTCTATGGGGATTTTAACGTCCGAGCGCGTTTCGCCGCCGTATGTAATGGCATTTTTTAGTATTAGATATTTACCCGGGGCGATTTCCATCTCCGTGAGCTTGAAGTCCATAATGTTGGAGAGCATTTTTAATATCACAGGGTATGTTAAATAGTTATCATACCGGCGCAAGAGCGTATAGTGTCTGACAATGGAGTCGCTGTCAAGGTCTGGTTGTGCGTACCCGGTGCCTTTTGCTGCAGTGATAAATTCCTCAAGCGGCGGGTCAATGCGTATGTCAGTAAATAAGGTATTTGTGTCAAGGTCTTTTGGTATGGGTAGGAAGCTTGTTTTTTTGAGCAGGTCAATTGCTGGTCCTGTGTTTAGCCCGGGTTGTGTTGCGGCATTTGGCAGATTGGCCTGTGTGCTTTGCTTGCGGGCTGTGCTGTCGTCTTGCCTTATTGTATAGTAGCTCAAATAGATATTACCATATTTGGTCATGGCCTCGGCGAATTCCTCGTCATAGTTTCGGAATGAATCATCAAGTGCGACCATGAATTGGTTTTCATTTTTAGAACCGGAGCTGATAAATTTCTTTATGACAGAGGGATAGAAGACCGTGTTTTCCCTTTCTATAAAAAACACGTCGAAGGCAGCCGCCTTTGCGTTATAATAATTAAGCGTATCAGCAAGCACTGAGTGTCTTAGGCGCGGCCACGGCCACTGCCCAAAATGACGAATCGATGAGTCATTGAAATCTATATAGCCAAGCGTCGGGAGTGTCTTTACCGGGGGACGCAGCTTGTATCTCATATCTACGGTGTATAGTTCAAGGTTAGCAGCAAACTGAAACATCCCAAGAAACAGGGCTACTGCCCCCGTGCAAAGCCCTATAATGATTCCCTGAACAGGCTTTGGAAATTTTCTACCAGCGTATTTTCGTATTATATCCCGCATGATTATCCCGCATGATTATTGCGCATATTATATCACAGGCCGTGTCTCAGAGACATTGTTAAAATTGATATTGTTAAAATTGATTTAGACGAATATATCTTCGATATTGACCTGAAGGCCGTCTATGACCTTAGACGTGACGACGCCGTTGAGTTCAGCGATGGAGTGAGTGATATATCTGTCGTTTTCAATGGTAAGAATCTCGATGGTTAGTAGTTCAGGGATGACAATCCAGTATTCTGGTACACGGTATCTCTCGTATATTTCTCGTTTGATGATAGCGTCTTTTTTATATGATCCGGGTGAGACGACTTCACAGACCATATCAGGTACTCCACGTATCCAGTCCTGAAAGATTGCCATATGGTCCTTTCTGATAAAGATGATGTCTGGCTGAAGCCGGTTGATTGCGTCTTCGAGGATTACGTCAAGTGGGGATAGGCACAATTTACCCACATCGTTTTTTTCTAAATAGAAAAGTATAATTTTTACAAGTTTTAAAACAACATCCTGGTGTTTACCAAAAGGACTAGGCCCCATGATTTCTTCTCCATTTATGATTTCGGTTAGGTCTAAGTCTGTCTCAATTGTTTGCATGATGATAGTATATCATCGGAGTTAGGGGTTTGTCGATATTAGGCAGCCACAAAAACTACTGGTTAGACATTCCTTCCAACCGTTTCCTGAAAGCTGCTTCCTCTGAGCTGTGATGTCAATAGTGGACACCAAATTCTCCATGCCACAGTCCTTAGAGCTGTTTTTCATAAGCGGCTGGGGATAGGTATCCGAGCCTGAGTTCAGTTAATTTATCAAGATGACCAGTCTGATTCTATCTTGACTTTTTCAACCCAAGCGTGTTAGTTTCCACTGCTATGGCAAAAGACTTTAAAGACACGCTGAATCTGCCCGATACAGATTTCCCAATGAAGGCGAATCTTGCCCGGCGTGAGCTGGATTTTCTGGCCTTCTGGAAAGATAACTCAATAACCACAAAGATGGAAGATAAAAACAAGGGCAATCCTCCATATTGCCTTCACGACGGCCCACCATACGCAAACGGGCATATCCATATAGGACACGCCCTCAACAAGATTCTCAAGGACATTATCGTTAAATTTCACTCTATGAGCGGGCGTTACGCGCCATACGTGCCGGGTTGGGACTGCCACGGTCTTCCCATTGAACATCAGGCAGATAAAGAGCTGGGGGCAAAAAAGAACTCTGTTACTATAATCGAAAAGCGCGCCCACTGCCGCTCATACGCACAAAAATACATCGACATTCAGAGAGACGAATTCATCCGGCTTGGCGTATTTGGCGATTGGACTTCCCCGTATATAACAATGGACTTCGACTATGAGGCCGACATTGTGGCAGAGTTTTTCAAAATCGCCCGGGCGGGTTACATTTACAGGGGAAGGAAACCCGTCCACTGGTGTTCGTCCTGTGTTACAGCCCTTGCCGAGGCCGAAGTGGAATACGCAGATAAACAATCGCCTTCGGTCTATGTTAAATTCAAATTGACAGATGATAGTGCTATTAAATTATTTGGAGAAAGACCTACAAAAAATGTATTTATTGTGATATGGACAACAACGCCGTGGACACTGCCAGCAAATCTCGCCCTTGCCGTTCATCCAGACGTTGATTATGCCGTTGTTGATGCTGACAAAGAATATTACATAGCCGCCGCACCGCTTCTTGAACGACTTGTGGATGTGGGACTAAGCGGTACAATAATTAAACAAATTAAAGGCAATTCACTTGAAGGCATTAGGGCTTATCACCCATTTATTGACAGGCTACCTCAGGTAGTCCCTGCCGATTTTGTTACTATAGAAGACGGCACCGGCGTTGTACACATCGCCCCCGGGCACGGCGAGGACGACTACCGTACCGGAATTAAATATGGCCTCGATATATATGTCCCCGTTGACGACAGAGGCAAGTTTACCGCATCAGCAGGGGAAAATCTTGCAGGGAAATTCGTCTTCGATGCAAATGCGCAAATCATAGAAATATTAAAAAATAATGATGCACTTATTGAGCAGCACACTATCACACATTCCTACCCACACTGCTGGCGCTGTAAGAAACCTGTTATATTCCGGGCGACTGAACAGTGGTTTATCTCTATGGAATCAGGTGAACTTAAAAAACGAGCCGTTGAAGAAATCGAAAAAGTCCAGTGGGTTCCCTCATGGGGAAAAGACAGGATTTACGCGATGGTGAAAAACAGACCGGACTGGTGCATCTCAAGGCAGCGTTCGTGGGGTGTGCCGATTGCCCTCCTGCTGTGTAAGGACTGTGGCGAGGCAGTAATAGACGAGGCTGTGCTTGATAAAACCGTTGCTCGTTTCAGGGAACACGGCTCAGACGTGTGGTTTACGCTTGACCCGTTGGAACTTCTCCCGGATGGCTATAAATGCAAAAAATGCGGCTGCGGCACGTTCGACAAAGAGACTGATATACTGGACGTATGGTTTGATTCAGGAGTAAGTCAAGCCGCTGTGCTTGAGAGACGGACGAACCTCACATGGCCTGCCGATATGTACCTTGAGGGCAGCGACCAGCACAGGGGCTGGTTTCAAAGCTCACTACTGGCCTCGATGGCTGTGAAGGGTGCAGCGCCTTTCAGGACGGTACTTACTCACGGCTTTGTCGTTGACGGCAGGGGTAAAAAGATGTCCAAATCCCTGGGCAATGTCATATCACCTGAAGACATAATAAAGCAAAACGGTGCAGAGATCCTGCGTCTGTGGGCGGCCTCTGAGGACTACAAATATGACATCAGAATATCAAAGGAAATCCTCCAGCGCCTGACCGAGGCATACAGAAAAATCCGAAACACCTGCCGGTTCCTCCTTGGAAACATTCACGGACTTGATGTTAATTATCACCCTGGTGATTCGCTTACAGAGCTTGACAGCTGGGCGATGAACCGTCGTGAGCGTATGATTAAAAATGTTACGCTGTCATACAGTAATTTTGATTTTCACGAGGTCTTTCACATCCTGTATAACTTTTGCATAGTGGATATGAGTTCTTTTTATCTGGATATAATAAAAGACAGGGTTTATACCAGTGCAAGGCATTCTGTTGAAAGAAAGGCGGCGCAGTGGACGATGAAACAAATACTCTTAGCTATCACAGGTCTAATGGCCCCAATCCTTTCGTTTACTGCAGAGGAGGTCTGGCAGTCACTGAAAAACAGTAGAATGCTGGATGATGAGAGCATATTTCTCAGCGCGTTCCCCGTTGCCGATGCCCAATATATCAATAATGAGCTGGACAACCGTTTCAGAGTTCTCATAAAAATCAGAGATGTGGTGAACAAGGCCCTTGAGTTAAAAAGGCAGGAGAAGTTCATTGGTAATTCACTTGAGGCCAAAGTAACACTTTACGCAGATGTCAACGCATATAATTCATTAAAGGGCTTTGAGCCAAAATTGCCGACGATGTTAATCGTATCACAGGCGGCTCTCATGCCGCTTGATGCCATAACAGATGAACTCAGACAGCAATCCCACACAGATGATACACTGCCCGAACTATTTATCATTGTAACCCGGGCAGAGGGTGAGAAATGCGGGCGCTGCTGGAACTTCAGCACAACAGTAGGTAGTTTTCATGACGAACCGGAGGTCTGCGAGAGATGTTACCCAGTGTTGAAGCATATGGGGCAGACATGACAACGAACAAGTCGGCAATAAGATATTTTATCGTCTCATTTTTTGTCTTTGCTGCCGACCAGATTACAAAATACCTTATACTACAAAAACTGCACCTCTATGAATCTATCCCCATCGCATCGTTTTTTAACATAGTGAGCGCACGAAACAAGGGGTCGGCATTCGGGATGTTTCAAAGCTGGGGAAACACGCCGTTTATCGTGATGTCCATTGCTGTGTTAATAATTATAGCTGGCCTGTTAATCTTTGGCAGCAAGGACCTATTTGCCTTGTCACTTTTGTTGGGCGGGGCTGCGGGGAATATGACCGACAGGATAACTACAGGCTCAGTGGTGGATTTCCTCGACTTCTATGTTGGAAGGTATCATTGGCCAGCGTTTAATGTGGCAGATATGGCCCTGACATGCGGCATAGGGTTGATGATAATCAGCCATTTCAGGAAGGGGTGACGCTTGCGGTTAGGATTACGAGAAAAATCTCCTGTCGAGGGTTTTCTCGACTTCGGTGAACGGGTGACTCATTTAATACCAAACGATATGTACTATGCGCACCTGTCGATTTACCGTTATGCGATGGAATTTGCCAAAGACAAGACCGTGATAGACGCCGGTTGTGGCACGGGGTATGGTTCGGCCTATATGGCGCACTCAGGGGCTGGATTTGTACATGGCATAGAGGTTAGCCCAGGTGCCGTTGTCCTTGCTGCACAGTACTTCAGTGCCCCAAATTTAAAATTCTGTGAAATGGACGTTCAGAACATAAGCGGCTTTGAAGACCATTCTGTTGATTTCATAGTCAGCTCAAACGTGCTTGAGCATGTGCCAAACCCGTGGCTGGTGCTGCACAGCTTTGCCCGGCTGCTTAACCCGGACGGTGTATTTATGCTGGCTGTTCCTCCGATTACGGATGAGGACTTAAGGGCAAGAAACCTTGCGATTCCATACCATCTGAACATTTGGTCGCCGCAGCAATGGCACTACGCTGTTAGCTGCTTTTTTGAAGAGGTAGAGACATATCGGCATTGGTTTAAAGACGGAAAGTCACATCCTGATTTTGGGTCTGACCCCAATAATGCCGCATTTAGTGAGATGGATTTTGTATTTGAACAGGTTCAACCTCATGGAGAGAAACCGATGACGCCTACGATAACTCTGATAATCACGGCACGCAAACCAATAAATGTATTTAGTAATTCAGAGATTGAGGAAAGACTGAAATTCGTTGATGAGTCATTTACAAGAACACCGGTAACATCTACGGTGATTTTGCTTTGGAGACATTTTTACGGAATATACCTCAGGGGAAGAATAGAAGGTTATGCAAAACTCCTGCGAAGGGGCTATAAAAAGCTCCGCCAGTTAAACAAGCACTAAGCAAGCGCAAGGTCTTCAGTCTATCGTGGTGGGCCGATTATACTCTCAATTTTACCAAAATCAGCACCAAGCACATACGTACCATTGATTATTAAATATGGTGTAGCTGAGGCGCCAAGTTTCCCCCCTAATGCCGTATGGTCTTTAATGGTTTGTTCGACTTTATCATCCTTACATACGGGGGGCTTTACTTTGTCGTACTTGCCGGACATAATGTCTAAAAATGCCTGAGGGCTGTTTTTTGAGCAGAGAACGAATCTGATCTTATCCATTGCATCGGGATGGATTTGAGTTGCAGGAAGAAAAAATATATATCGTGTCACATCCTGCCTCTTGTTCATATAATCGGTGACCCTTCGGCTGAAAGGGCAGTCTGGGTCTTCGAATTCTATTACAGTGTTTTTACCAATGCCGATGCGTATGGCATTTTCAGTAGGAATGGTTCCTGAGAGTTGTGGTTTAACCGGCTGTTCAGCACCAGCCAAATTTGTGACCATGATAAGTGCTGTCATAAAAAAATATATAACTAACTTTTTATACATCGCAGTAAATCCTCCATAAGTGATATATTTTACCAAGCGTACTCAAACGACGTAACTACTACAATAAATAAATAACACAGGTTTAGTCAATTTTTTTATAGAATTCCTTCCAAGTGAAATAACCAATGCCGATGACAGCAATAACTGCCTGCAGGGTGACAAGCGCATAGCGCAGTGATAAAATCCCGCCACTAGAAATATTTATAAGCACTTTTAACCCCATCGCATGAAGCAAAAGCCCGATGGGAAACATCAAAAAAAACACTGCAAGGCCGCCTATAAACCCCGAAAGAATACCGTACCATATAACCATTCCTATTCTCTTTCTGAGGACTGAGCCCATGAGGTAACTATAATACTTAGAGGCTGAGAATGTCAATCGTGGGTATTTGAAAGACAGCCAGCAGTCTTTCAGTCATAGTGTGATATTATTCAGTGTCCTTCCGGTAAGTATATGTACCGGAAGGACACTGAGATAGACGCATTATCTACTGCTGAGGTAAGCTGAAAACAGTGGACACCAAAATAGAGTAAAATAAGAAACTCAATGGAGGTTGAGCTGTGATGTCAATAGTGGACACTAAATCATTCATGCCGCATCCTTTTTTTCATAGAGCTTTTTTTCGTAAGCGGCTGGGGATAGATAACCAAGCCGTGCCTGAGTTCTCTGGTGGTTATAGAAAACCTCTATATATTCAGCGATGTCGTCAATCGCCTCTTTCCTGGTCTTATAATGGCGATGGTAAACGAGTTCGTTCTTAAGCGTTCCCCAGAAGCTCTCCATTGGCGCGTTGTCATAGCAATTGCCCTTTCTGCTCATCGATGCCACCATGCCTAACTGATAGAGCAGCTTCCTATATTCATGTGCGCAGTACTGGCTTCCACGGTCGGAATGATGGATAAGCCCCTTACCAGGGCGTCTGGATACCACCGCCTTAAACAATGAGCGGCTGACCAGCTCCTTTTTCATACGATCTGACATGGCATATCCAACAATCTTGCCGCTGCATATATCCTTATGCCCTGCAAGGTACAACCATCCTTCCTCTGTCGGAATATAGGTTATGTCTGAGACCCATACTTGATTTGGCACAGTTGCCTCAAAACGCCGATTAAGAAGATTATCCGCCACAGGAAGTTTATGCTTAGAATCTGTCGTGGCCTTGAATCTCTTCACATCTTATGCCGAGCTTTTTACGAATACGCCTGATTCGGCATACCCCAACCTTAACTCCTTGCTCAGAAAGGCTATCTTTCAGATGCTCAGGCCCATAGGTACCCCTTGTCTGCTTGTGCGCCGCCAGTATATATATCTCCAGTACGGCCTCCTCCTTTGCACGCTCCCTCTCAAGCCATGCCTAATATCCACTTGCAGATACTTTCAATACCCGCCTAAGAAATGGTACTGGATACCGGAGCCGCAACTTCTCTATCATCGCGCACCTCGCTGCGGCTCCTTCGCAAAGTACGCGGCCGCTTTTTTTAGTATGTCTCGCTCCATCTTTACCTCGGCAAGCTCACGCTTTAGCCGCGCCAGCTCCATCTCTCCTTCGCTCAGTATCCGATGCTTCTTGCCTACTTCTCCGAGCTTCCCGTTTTTATATGCCTTTACCCAGTTGCCTATGCTTGATGGAGGCACTGATAACCTCTTGCCAACCTCCGGTATCGATAATCCACCATCTATTACTAACTTTGCCGCCTCCTCTCTGAACTCCTTCGTGTACTTCCCATTCGGGATCCTTTCCATCTGACACCTCCATTGAGTTTCTTATTTTACTCTATTTTGGTGTCCACTTTTTTCAGCTTACCTCAGATGCGGCATGAATGATTTAGTGTCCACTACTGACATCACAGCTCAGTTTAACAAATATCTTTAAGCGCCATCCAGGCAGGATTGTTATTACCGCCAACAACAGGGCTAACCAACTACCCCTCTTCCCATACTGAC
>LNQR01000043.1 GCA_001541255.1 Candidatus Magnetominusculus xianensis | reverse complement strand
GAATGACATCTCTAACAATCCACAGAGGCTTACTTCTATGACCAATTTCCCTTATCTTATATTACCTGTATGATTGCCACTTGGTATGAGTATCAGGCACTCTGAGCTTGTAGAAGGATGATAAGGTTAACGAGACCTTAGTGATGGTAGAAAGAGGGGGGATTCCAGTTCAAATGGAATCCCCCCTCTTTGTGTCTGACTCTGTGTTTAATTTAGTGTGTCTTTACAGTTCCATCTGCAGGTTTGCCGTATTCATAAGGCCCTTCGGTAATGGTAGGGATTTTCTCGAAGTTATAAAATGGTGGCGGTGATGGAATCTGCCACTCTAATGACTTCGAGTTCCACGGGTTGGCCGGTGCCTTCTCACCCTTTATTGCCGAATGGACAAAGTTGTAGAGAGTCATAAGAAATCCGACAATAGTGATATAAGAGAATATAACAGCAATTCTCATCTCACTGGCATACTTAACCGGGAGTTTCCAGTATCTTCTGGGAATGCCGTCTATGCCAAGTTGATGCTGCGGCAGGAAGGCTATCATTGCGCCTACAAGGGTTATCCAAAATGCAATCTTTGCAAGTCTGTCGTTAAACATCTTGCCGGTAAACTTTGGAAACCAGTAGTAAATACCACCCATACACAACATAGACATGCTTATGGCCAACACATAGTGGAAATGCGCCACAACCCACTGTGTGTCATGGAATTGAATATCCAGCCCGAGCAGTCCGTTTGCTATGCCGGTTGCCCCGCCAATCGTAAACAGGGAGATAAAACCCAGGGCATAAAGCATCGGTGTGCTTAATTCAATCGAACCCTTGTGCAGTGTTGCCAGCCAGTTAAATGTCTTAATACCTGTCGGAACACCGATTGCTATCGTACCCCACATAAACACAACCCTCGTCCAGTTTAATGTACCAGCGACATAGAGGTGATGTACCCATGTCTCAAATCCAACGACAGTGATTATCATTATAGCAATGGCCATGCTGGTGTAGCCGTATATCCTCTTTCTTGCGAAGGTCGATATTATGTCTGACACGATGCCAAACACCGGCAGCGCTACAACGTACACGGCAGGATGGGCGTAAAACCAGAACAGATGCTCATAGAGAACAGGGCTTCCACCCTTAAATGCGTTATAAAAACTCGTCCCCAGATACTTGTCAAAAAGCAGGAGCGTAACAGCAGCGGCCAGAACAGGGACGCCGACGAGCTGAATGATAAATCCTCCGAAAAGCCCCCACACTGTGAGATTCAGCCTGCCCCATGTCATCCCTGGCGCCCTTAGAGTTATTATCGTTGTGATGAAATTAACCGCACTGGCAATACTCGATGCGCCGAGCAGGTGTACGGCAAAAACATAAAACGCGGTGTTTGACGGCCCCACAAGTGAATATGGTGGATAGCCCGTCCAGCCGGTATCCAGCCTGCCCGGCAGTATCAGAGCCATAACCGCAATCAACCCTGCCCCCACATACAGCCAATAGCTGAGGGCGTTAAGACGCGGGAAGGCAACATCATGTGCGCCTATCATCAGCGGTATCATATAGTTGGCGAAAAAGCCTGTCAACACAGGGATCATCCAAAACAGCACCATCGCCGCGCCGTGAATAGTAAAGGCTGTGTTATAGAGGTCTGCGTCGATTATCACTTTTTTGGTGATGTCAAGCTGCTCTGTCCTCATTACTATAGCAAGCAGCAATCCCACTACAAAAAACACTAGTGACGTAACCAGATACATAATCCCAATCTTCTTATGGTCTGTTGTGAAAAGCCACGACTTAAAACCAGTCGGTTGTGCACTCATATCTTTAACCTCCTTAATTATTTTGTTGTCTTTAAGTAAGCCGTGATGGCTTCATATTCTTCGTTAGCCAGCATAGTTGGCGGCATCATATGACCGAATCCCTTAATCGGTTTTGCCTTCGGGTTTGCTATCTTTTCTTTGATAAATGCCTCGTCTACGACGACTTTTGTGCCGTCCTCAAGCTCTTCTGTCTTTCCCATGATACCGTTTATGGCTGGACCGGCCTTTACCTCACCGGCTATACCATGACAGCCCAGACAGCCCAGACGCTCGACCAGTTCCTTGCCCTTTCCTTCAGGTGTGGTGGCAGCCGTCATACTTTCAGACTTTTTCGACTTAACCCACGCCTCATAGTCATCTTTCTTCATAACAATAACCTTTGCAAGCATCGATGAGTGTCCTGCACCACAAAACTCAGCACAGTACACAGGATACTCACCCGGTTCCTTTGCCGCAAACCAGAGATAAGTATTCTCTCCGGGAACCATGTCCTCGCGTGTCCTGAACGTCGGCAATGCAAAATTGTGTATAACATCCTTGCTCGTAAGGTTGACTTTCACATTGCCTACGGGCACACGCATTTCATTCAGCGTCATAATCCCCTCAGGTGTGTACATCTCAAAGCCGAACATAAAACCAATAGCCTTGACCTCAACATGGTCTTTCGGCACCTCTCTCAGGTCGTTAAAGACCGCCCATGACTGAACTCCAAGCATGATGATTGTAATCATAGGGAGAATCGTCCACAGGATTTCAAGCCCTGTGTTTCCCACTATATAAGCGCCGTTTTCGTCCTTGTGCTTTCTCCTGTACTTAATTACAAAGTATATCAGCGGCACAGTTACTATCAGGTAAACGGCAACTCCTACCACCGCCCATGTCTTAAAGTGATTGTCCCAGGCCTTGACCGGGTCAACTACCCGGGCGGCCCTCTCGGCTGCCGCTGCCACGTATGGTATCGATACGACAAGCGCAGCCATTAATAATCTCAACACTTGCTTTAGCATTTTCTACCTCCTGATTTTCTATGGGGTTGAGAAGCTCTCAACCCGTTTTTTCTTTTTCAAACTTCTTGCATAGAAGAAAACAATTACAGCCGTAACACCTGCGAATGCAAATCCCAGCAACTCCATGATAAAAATCACGTTTATCTTGTAGCCGCCTATCTTTGTATCATACGAATAACACGCCAGCGCAATCTTGCCGATTATTGGGAACTTGCCGACTTTACCGTCTGCCGCCTCGAGTAATGCGAGTTTTACGTCCATTGAAAGAGGGTAGAGTCCAAACAGGTATCTTGTAATCTTACCATCGGGTGACAGGAATATATACACGTTTGGATGTACAAAAACTTTATCCAGTTGGGAATAAAAGTACCTGTAGCCGAGGGCATCCGTAAATCTCTTAGCATCAGCATCAGTCGTTACAGCAAACACCCATTTATCAAAAAACTCTGGCAGAGCGGACTTCATCTTAACCTGCAGGTCCTTGCGAAACTTCTGAGCGAGTGCAGGTTTTTCCTTGCCATCGAAACTCAGTGTTATGACATTATAGTCCTCGCCAAGTCTCAGATCAACGTCCTTTATGGCAGTTGCAAGCCCCTCGTTCAGCACAGGACACGACTGAAAGCAGTCAAAGTATATTATAGACAGGATAAGCGGCTTCCCGGCATATGTACTAAGAGTTACAGCTTTTCCCAAGTCATCTGTCATGCTGATGTCCGGCGCCGACTTTCCCAGATAATCGTCCTCTTTTATCTTGAGTACAGACGGGTCGAACTGTGTCGAATTGGTAGACGGCCCAAAGCCCCAAGCCAGAGTGCCTGCCAATAAACACATGATTAGTAAGGTTATAGATGCTGCCGACTTCATTGGCCTGCCTTAAGGTATGGAACCACATATATCAGCGACACGACCAAAAGCCAGATTATGTCAACAAAGTGCCAGTACAGCCCTGTCACCTTCACCATTGTCTGCTTGCTCTTACCAATTTTAGCCCCAGCAGCAAGAATCAGGCAAAACAACTGCATCACCAGTCCAACGATTACGTGAGAACCGTGAAAGCCTGTTATAGTATAGAAAAACGTCCCGTATTCGTTTGTGCTGACGCTAAAGCCGTTTGATATCATGTGATGCCATTCATAGGCCATAAATGCTATGAAGAGGGCGCCTAATAGTGTGGTAAACATCAGCCAGCTTTTGAATCCACCCATGTCGCCGTGTTCTATTTTTGCTTCAGCGTTATGTATGGTAACGCTTGAAGAAAGCAGGAATACCGTCATAATCACAGCAAGCCCGATAGGGGGCACACCCTCAGGCGTGTTGGCAGGTGGCCATATATCCGCAAACAGCATGGCATATAGATAACCTCCGAAAAGCCCGCCAAACAACGCAACTTCTGATATTATGAACACAATTATTGCCAGCTTGCTTAACCCTGCATCCTCTTTTTTGGCGTGTACCTCGTTAAGCCACCCAAAAAGCCCTACAATTAAGACCACAACCGCTACTCCAGCAAGCACCAGCCCTACCGACGACAGCCCCCATGAGAATGCTGTCATAAACGCTATAGGGATCAGAAAAGACCCTCCTGCCGCTATCAACGGCCATACGCTTAACTCTACTTCGTGGTGGTGTACTTCGTTTTTCCCACCGTGCATGACATTTTCCATTGCTTAGCTCCTCCTGTTGTAATAATCATACTCCTGACGGAGTTATGCCTGTAATGCTGTTTTTATATTTACTTACCAGCGTTGCGAATTCGTAGTGCCTTAATCGTTCTTCTATCATCTGTCTAATCTCAAGCCAGATAGGGAATGTCGGACAATCATCAATTAATACACATCTGTCATCTGCTGTGGTACATCTGTTGATCACTATTTTCCCGTTTATGGCCTCGACTATGTCTAGTAAATTAATATCCTGCGGGCTTTTAATCAGTACAAACCCACCGTTTGCCCCCCTGATTGATCTCAGAATGCCGGCCCTTGTTAATTTTTGCAGTATTTTTGCCAGAAAACTCTCAGGGATAGCCTTCTCTTTGGCCATCTCTCCAATAACAAATGTCTTTTCGGGGTTCCCCGACATAAGCAACACACATCTTATTGCATAGTCAGTATCTCTATTTATTTTCATGGCCCATTTTCTCTAAATATTTTGGGCACACCTGTCAGCATTGCCGCTAATCTCACCCTCTCTCAGCCTCGCCACCCCTCATTCATATCAACATTGCCTCTGCAATGTAACCATAGTCACGTCTATTCAACTCTATACCAACAGGATTAAAATTGTCAAGATTTATTTTTATTTGTAACCAGGCTTTCGTGAGATACATATTGAAGTCTGTAGTAATTGCAGTCTTGGTTTACGTTCAGAGCCTTAGGATTAGGTTAAAATAACCGGAGAGGCAGGGATTCGAACCCTGGGTGGAGTATTACCCCCACAACCGCTTAGCAGGCGGCTGCCTTCGACCGCTCGGCCACCTCTCCATTTCTGCCGACATATTTGTTTTCACTGCCAGCGAGACTTGACTATAACACTTACACCGATAAAAAATCAACTATCCCTTTCAGCGGCACAGATACCCATTCGGGACGATTTGACAGTTCATATCCAAGTTCATACACGGCCTTCTCAAGCAGGAATATCCTCAATAGACCTTCGATTTCAGCTCGTTCCACCGACATAAACTCTGCACTTTTTACTTTGTCCATGTATGAGCTGATAAAAATCCCGCTTATGTAAAAGTACCATAGGTCTGCCCATGTCTTCAACTCCAGTTGAGTGAAGACAGACAGTGCACTGAATGACGCGTAGTGGAAAGAGCGAATCATACAGGCTACATCTCTTAAAGGCGATCTCTTTAATCTCCTTTCGCTTAGGGAGAGAAGCGGCTCACCCTCAAAATCAATAACCACAAAGTCATTGCCTCTGCAAAGTACCTGCCCCAGGTGGTAGTCACCATGAATCCGAATTCTTGTTGAGGTTAACTTCATATCCACGATTGACTTAAATAGCCGCAGGACTTTCTTTTCATAATTCAGAACATTCAGGGCATCTTCTTTGACAGCGTCTGGCAGCAGGTTCAGACTTTTTCTGAGCAGCTCGAAATGCCTCTTAGTAGTGTTTTGCATAGACTGATACAGTGACCGTTGGTAAACTGTGCTGAAAGGCTCAGGGGTAAAGTCTGGATGTGAGGCAAGGGTAAGATGCAGTTCCCCTGTGGTTTTGCCAAGCTGTGCGACCATTTCAATGAATCTGATTCCTATAAGTTTAATCAGGATATCGGGGATTGTCTCATAGCGCACGTCAAGCATATTCTTTGTTATTATATCGCTTGCACTGCTTTCTGAGGACAGGACATTTTCGTAGTATCTTGTTATATTTCCTATGGTAAAGCTCCATGCATCACCTTCATTTTTTACATAACGCTGGAGATTGCCGATAAATATTGGCTCTGAATGATTTGTCTGTCTGTACTCTACAAAGCCCATGCAAAATGGTATACTTTCATCATGGAAAGAGGCATAGATAAATCGCACCATCTCTATATCGGGATTTATACCCTCGTCAAGTTTTCTGAAGAGTTTCAGAATAAGTTTATCTTCATACAACAATGAACTGTTACTCTGGTCAGTCTTAATCACCTGTGAGGATTTGATATAGTCGCAGCTCGGGTCATTGTATTTTGAGCTTCGTTCGTATACGGCAATTAACTGCCCGTTGCTGCCATTCAGCGATTTTCCACTTATTATAAATGACAGGAGGGCAGCCCTGAAGCTGTCATCATATGTGGCATCATAAATTATACCCTCTTCGCCGCCGACTTTTATTTTTGCTATAATTGCGAATGGATAATCAGGGTCTGGAGCCGGTGTGAAGGAAACTGGCAGCATGTATCTTTCTGGCAGACCGTCCTGATAGCTCACCCGAATCATCAGTATATGGGCAACAGAGGTAATTCCGTTAAAAAGAATGTCTTCAAATATCTCAAGCTCATGAATCTCTCGTGATTTACCGGCAAACCACCTGCAAGCAGGCAGGTACTGGGGCAGGATTTCTTTTTCGAGTATTGTTTTGGATTTGCCATAAAAGGCATCGGCGAATGCTTTGGAGCTTAACACGCCGCCTCATTTCCTCTTTTTTACTATGAAATACAGTGAGCCGTTATATTTCATATAGCCGGCCTGAAGTTCTGCGGCGCTGCCCCTGCCCCAGAAAAAGTCTGCGCGTCCTGGGCCTATTATTGCCCCTCCGGTGTCCTGGTTCAGTGCAAAGCGTGCTAGTGGACTTTGGCCGGTTAGAGTCTCGTCCTCTGCAAATTCACTCTTTCTCGTGGATACATAAACCAACGCGCCCTGCGGGAATATCTTCTTGTCTGTTGCAATCGCCCGTCCATCGACAAGCGATACCCCCGTTGAGCCTATCGCAGATTCCTTTGATTCTCGAAAAAATACATAGCTTGGATTGTAAAACAATACCCTGTCAACATCCTCCGGGTGTTCGGCAAGGTACTTTTTTATACTCCTGAGTGAAATCTGCGGCAGTGTAATCTTATTCTCATCAACAAGCACCCTGCCTGCAGGTCTGTATTTGTGACCATTTGTCCCGGCATAGGTTACGTTTATCGTGCTGCCATTTTCAAGCCTGACTGTCCCTGAACCCTGGACATGCAGAAAAAATAAATCCACACGGTTATCCACCCACAGAAGCTCAAGCCCCCTGCCCGCCAGCGCCCCCTTGTGGATTTCCTCGTGCGTGTAGTAGGGGGTAACACTGCCGGTCTTCTCCCCAGGCAGGCCCGCAATGTCCTTTGGCAGCGCATAGAGGGGATAGATGTATCGTCCCCCTTTTGTCCTGCTTCCATTTAACTCCGGCACATAGTATCCCGTATAGTATACCTTACCATGCCAGTCTGAGCCGACTGCCTCGTATACTGCGAAGTCTTCCCTTATTGATTGATTAAGCATTGTTTTGCTGCCTTTTGCAGCGTCGAGGACTGACATGAAATATAGAAGTGAGTCCTTCACCTCTCTCGCTGTATATGTGTCAGGCCCGTAGCGGAAGACATAGTCGCCCTTTAATGCGTTTAAGTACCTGAAGTTTCGTGTGATTGACTCTTTTAGTGATTCAATTGAGGCGTCGTCAGTAAACACTGGATACTGCCCGGCAGTAAGCCTGACCATAGCCTTATCGGGCGAAATTGCTGTAGGCTTAACCGTAGTCGCCGTGCAGCCGACAACGGCCATGAAAATTGTCAGCAGTACAGTATATTTTAAAGTAGTCATCATTGAGAAATATATTGTAGCAAAAATGTTAGAATATTGCTATGCGTACAGAGTGTCTGCACCCCGGTTCAGCCGATATAGACGCCATTTCAACGGCGGAGCTTTTTCTGCTTATGAACAATGAAGACGCTAAAATCGCAAAGGCCGTAAAAAAGGCAAAGAAACATATCTGCCTCGCAATAGAAGACGCTGTTAAGGCAATACAGTCCGGCGGCTCAGTCGTATACGTCGGCGCAGGCACAAGCGGGCGGCTTGGCGTGCTGGATGCCTCCGAAATGCCACCAACCTTTAGCACGCCGCCGCATGTTATTCGCGGCATAATTGCCGGAGGCAGCCGTGCCCTGACTACAAGCGTTGAAGGGGCTGAGGATGATGAGCCTGCGGGGACAGCGGCAGCCTCTGAGATAACTGCCAATGATATGGTCATAGGGATAACAGTAAGCGGAGGGGCGCCATTTGTCCTGTCTGCCCTTAAAGAATCAAAAAGACGCGGTGCGCGCTGCTGGCTTTTGACATGTGCCGAGAGTGCTTATGGGTTTCTGGACGGCATAATCACAATCGCCACAGGCCCGGAAATTGTAGCCGGTTCAAGCAGGCTAAAGGCTGGAACTGCAACAAAAATGGTGCTTAACATGCTTTCTACCATAACCATGATTCGGCTTGGGCGTGTTTATAAGGGTTATATGGTTGACGTAGTCCCCTCTAATGCCAAACTAAAGCGGCGTGCTATGCGTATAATCAGCGAACTTACCGGACTTGCCCCTGAGCCTGCAGCAGAACTCTTTCAGAGGGCACGGGGAAACGCTAAAACTGCTATCGTTATGCACGAAAAAGACATAGACTTCGACGAGGCCCTCAGGTTATTAGAAAAGTCCGGCGGCTCACTCAGAGAGGCGCTGCGGTGTTAAGCGAATTTGCAAAAAAAGATTGCTTTCAGATTGTCGGTCTCATGTCCGGCACATCGCATGACGGCGTTGATGCGGCAGTTGTAGAGATTAAAGCCGGTAATCCCATCGAACTCAAGGTAATAAAACACATACACATACCCTATGACAGAACATTAAGAGACGCAATCAGACATGCCTTCGCAGGGGATACCGAACACATTTGCAGGTTGAATTTCACGCTTGGCGAGGTATTCTCAAGGGCAGCCCTCAAGGTAATAGCGCTTGCAGGAGTCAATACCAAAGACATAGACTGCATCGCATCACATGGTCAGACAATCTGCCACGTCCCACCCAAAAGCGGCAGAAAACACAGCGGCTCTACGCTTCAAATAGGTGAGTCTGCCGTCATAGCACAGCGCACAGGAATCATTACCGTCTCCGGGTTCAGGACAAAGGACATGGCCGCAGGAGGCGAAGGGGCGCCGCTTGTACCACTTGCCGATTATCTCTTATTCAAAAAATCAGGGGCCACGCGTGCCGTGCTGAATATAGGCGGCATGGCTAATGTAACAATACTTAGAGAAAGGCCCCAGGACACAATAGCCTTTGACACAGGCCCAGGGAATTCCCTGATGGACGAGGTCGTAAGGCATTTCTCACATGGGAAAAAGACATTCGACAAAAACGGTTCAATGGCAAAAAAAGGCAGACTAAACGAAGACTTTCTCCATGAGCTTCTGGCTCATCCATACTACAAGAGGCGACCGCCAAAGTCCACAGGCCGCGAGCTGTTCGGTACACGCATGGCAGAGGATATAATCTCCCGCTGCCGCCACCTGCCGCACTGGGACATTCTGTCAACGCTGGCGCACTTAACCGCCAGATCAATAGCTAAGTCAATCGCCCCGTACAAGCCGGATGAACTCATCGCAGCCGGGGGAGGCTCAAAAAACCCGTTTCTGATGGACATCTTGCGTGAACTATTGCAGGGCGTCAGACTAAGCAATATCAGCGAATATGGAATCGACGCAGAGGCAAAAGAGGCTGTCTGTTTTGCCATACTTGGTATGAGGACATTGAAACGTATGCCGGGCAATCTACCCTCTGCAACCGGCGCTGAACGCGAGGTCATACTGGGAGAGATAACGCTGCCCAATTAATACAAGGACAATTGCCCATATAATTGAGCAGGGCAAACGCATTTGAAAAATTCAATGGATTGCCTTCTTATGAAAAGTCATCGTCATCCCTCCCGTCAGGTGTAGCGTTCGGTAACGCCTTAGCGTATCACAGCATCTCACATACAAACACATATATTGCATCACCTCCACAGTCGTCATATGCATGAGTTTGTCTGATGCTTTTATATATATCCCCGGTATTGGATTCATAAGCCACCGGCTGGTCTTTAAAGTACTTCTTGTCCTTGACCAATACCAATATATCTTTTATTCTCCATTCATATTGAATCTCTGGCATAACCATAAAGATAGGTTCACCATTTATTCGAAGATTATACAAAGTACCTTCAGAGAATTCCATATGAAATCGAATCTTAACAAACGAGCCGCTTTCGATCCCCTTCGGTAGTGTCGCATCTTTACAAATGGCGTATATTCCACAGTCAAAGAATAATGTTGGACCATTATCCTTTGATATGTCATATATCTTGCCTACTCCTTCATATAGATTAATGTCAACTCTCTTAAGCGAGTTTGTCGAGTTTTGTGACTGCACAATTTCAAAAATTTCAAGAGTTAACACATCGTGAAACGGATCACCAACATAGTAGTCACCAAGTTCCTCAAGCGTACTTGCATAACAAGTAATCCAGAATATGTCTTTAACCTTTTTACTAAAAGTCATCGTTATCCCTCCAGTCAGGCGTAGCGTTCGGTAACGCCTTAGCGTATCACAACATCTCACAGACAAACACATATTTTGCACGACCTCCACAGTCGTCATATGCATGAGTTTGTCTGATGCTTTTATATATATCACCGGAGTTAGATTCATAAGCCACCGGCTGGTCTTTAAAGTACTTCTTATCTTTGACCAATACCAATATATCTTTTATTCTCCATTCTGGTGAAATCTCAGGGATAACCTTAAACATGGATTCACCATTTATCCGAACATTATCAGAATTGCCTTCATCGAATTCCAGATAAAATCGTATCTTAACAAACGAGCCGCTTTCGATTCCCTCTGGTAGTGTAGCATCCTCACGACAAAGGATGTATATTCCACAATCAAATAACAATGTTGGGAGATTATCCTTTGATATATCATATATCTTGCCTACTCCTTCATATAGATTAATGTCAACTCTCTTAAGTGACTTTGTCGAGCTTTGAGACGGCTTCATTTCAGTATATTTAAGAATTAACACCTCATTAAACATATCCCCAACATAATAGTCGCCAAGTTCATAAAGCGTACTTGCATAACAAGTAATCCAAAATATGTCTTTAACCTTCTTGTTAAAAGTCATCGTTATCCTCCTTTTATGGCTCGATTTATTATACAATAGTAACGTAAACATCTGATATACTTTTGTTTTTTATCGTTAAGCAACCTTATTTAGTTGACGGTGGTTTTCTGAATCCTTCTTTCCTCATCGTCACAAAAGTCAATTTCTTGTTAACAGGGTCAACCTTGTAACGCATATATATAACCCCATCGCCTTGTTTTGCCAAATAGTCAACCGTCTTTTTTTCTGGGTCAAACTCTACGGTGCCTTTTTCAACGATAATGATGGTGTTTGCTCGGATATCTTCGTAACGCCGCCCTTCTCCATCTTGCACCCCGGCCTTCTACCCCTAAACCTCCCGCGCTCATCCTTTATCCAGCATGTCTCTTCCATTGTTCATTCTCCTCTTGATTTACAGCTTATTTTTTACTACCTATATATAGTTGAGATTCGCATGAATGCCCTCTAAACCCAGTAAATACGCCATTCTCCTATTCGCATGGAGCGCCTGAAAGGCTATTTTTGGCAAAAATACATACAATTTTGTAGTATCACTAATAGTAGCGCTACAATTTTGTAGCTCTCAAAATTCACCCACACCAGTAACACATTGATATTACAACATAAATAATTATTTGGTTCTTTTGGCGTAAAAAATGGTGCAAATTGTTTTATAATAAAGGGGTCATTGATAATCGCAAAGACTGGCTTTTTGCCTCGTTTTACAAGGCTTTTAAGCATCTTCAGGGCAGGCATGTGCGGGAGGCAAAAGCCCGGGCTGTGCGCCCTCGACAAAATTCTAACTCTGCTGATATACTACAGCCATGAAGACAGTGCCAGGAAAACTGCAAATAAACATAGATGATGTATTCGGGAAACTTTACATATGAGCAAACTATGGTCTGGCAGATTCACAGAAGAAACGGCAAAGAGCGTGGAGCAGTTTACAGAGTCTATTTCGTTCGATAAACGATTGTGGGCTGATGACATAAGAGGCTCCATAGCACACGCTGAGATGCTATCCAAGCAGGGAATTATTACAGAAGAAGAGGCTAAAGAAATCATTGACAGACTTAGAGAAATCGAAAGAGAAATCGATAACAATAAATTTGAGTTCGACGAGGCACTCGAAGATATCCACATGAACATAGAGGCCGCACTTATTAAGAAATATCCGGAAGCAGGGAAAAAACTTCATACCGCACGCTCAAGAAACGACCAGGTTGCTCTTGATATCAGGCTCTATCTTCAGGATTTAACTGAGCAGCGCCTTTTAAGGCTGATAATAGAATTTCAAAAAACACTCATAACAGTTGCACAAACAAATATCGATACGATTATGCCCGGCTATACACATATGCAACGGGCACAGCCTGTCACACTTGCCCACCACCTGCTTGCCTATGTGGAGATGTTTGAAAGAGATAAGGAACGCTACACTGACGCCCTCAAAAGAATTAACACACTTCCACTTGGGGCATGTGCCCTTGCCGGTACGACATTGAATATAGACAGGAAGCACACTGCAGAGCTGCTTAAGTTTTCACGCATTGCAGACAACAGCATAGACGCCGTCTCTGACAGGGACTTTGTTATTGAGTTCATCTCCAATTCGTCGATTCTGATGATGCACCTTAGCAGAATGGCCGAGGAACTGGTCTTATGGAGTACTAAGGAATTTTCTTTTATAGAAATATCTGACGCTTACACTACAGGGTCATCCATCATGCCGCAGAAGAAAAACCCCGATGTCGCCGAACTCATCAGGGGTAAGACTGGCAGGGTTTATGGCGCATTGGTTTCTATCCTTACCACAATGAAGGCCCTGCCCCTGGCTTATAACAGGGATATGCAGGAGGACAAAGAACCGCTTTTTGACGTTATCGACACGGTAACAAACGTCCTTCATGTTATTAACGATATGTTCAAACACATAAAATTCAACAAAGAACGCCTGAGAAAGACCGCCGCTGAAGGGTTTTCCTTGGCTACAGATTTGGCAGAATATCTTGTCACCAAAAAGATGCCCTTTAGAGAGGCACATGAAGTCACCGGCAATATCGTCAAATACTGCATTGATAATTCAAAAGACCTTCATGAACTGACGATAGAAGGATTTAAGGGATTTTCAGATTTAATAGAAAATGACATATACTCCCGCCTGACCATTGAGGCATCGGTGCGTGGCAGGAAATCATTTGGCGGCACGGGTGAGGTTGAAGAACAAATAAAAAGACTTCGTAAGAAAGTTGGTATGGAGAGGGATGAATGAAGAGAATTGCCGCAATTATTGCAGCAGTGATGTTGTTGTCGTCGCCGTTCGTATTAGTATCATGCGGACATAAGGCGCCGCCTAAGCTTAAAGAACAAGGGCGTCAGAAGGAAGCCCCCCCGCAGAAACCGCCGGAGGAGTTAAGCCCATATAGCGAAGACACTGAGCGATTGAGAACTCAATAAAAGGGGACAAGAGGGATATAAATATTATGAAAGAGACGATCTTTAAAATAGTAAGCGAGAGTATCGCAGTAAAAGAGAGGTTTTTTAACGAAAACGCCGACAAGGTTGTCGAGGCTGCAAGTACTATTGCCGAGGCCTTCAGCAAGGGTAAAAAGCTCCTGCTCTTTGGAAACGGTGGCTCATCCAGCGACGCCTCGCACATAGCAGCCGAATTCATAAACAGATTCAAACGGGAACGCCCCGGGCTTCCAGCCATTGCACTTAATACAGATATGGCAGTTATGACATCAATCGCCAATGACTATGATTTTTCAGACGTGTTCGCACGACAGGTAAAGAGCATCGCCGACACGGGGGACGTTGTCATTGCTATAAGCACAAGCGGCGGTTCAAAAAATGTATTAAAGGCAGTCGATGCAGCTAAGAAAAAGAAGCTCACGGTGATTGCCTTCACCGGCGCAAAGGGGATAAAATTTGCAGAGAAATCCACGATTGCCTTCGTTGTGCCTACCGAGGACACGGCACGCATTCAGGAGACACATATAACAATTGGACACGTGATATGCGAGCTTGTCGAATCGCTATTGTTTGAGTTTCCGGCGAAGAAGACGAAAAAAACGGCAGCAGTAGCTCAACCTTAAATCCCGGCATGTGATGTCCACAACGGCAATCGGCATTGACCCGGGCAGCATCGTCTGCGGCTATGGAGTGCTGAGAAAAGATGGCAAATCCATAGTCTATGTGGCATCGGGCGAGATAATTGTCCCCAAGGGGCGACCACTTCCTGAGAGATTAAAAACTGTATACGAGGGGCTGACAAAGGCAATAGATACGTACCACCCCGATGAGGCAGTCGTAGAGAAGATATTCTTTGCTAGCAACATAAAGGCCGCCCTCTCCCTGGGGCACGCCCGCGGAGTGGCGCTGCTTTCGGCATCGGTAGTAGACATCCCCGTGTTTGAATACAGCCCGCTGGAGGTAAAAAAGGCGCTGACAGGTTACGGCAAGGCAGAGAAATCACAGGTGATGGCCATGATAAAGGCAATTTTAAATATCGACATTGTCCTGTCGCCGGACAGCTCGGACGCCCTTGCCCTTGCCCTTACACACCTGAACATCTCCGGACTGGGACTATATGGCAGCACAAGACATTAAGGCGCTCCTTGACGGGTTTTACTCATCGTTTAATTTCAATGAAAGGGTAAACAATGACCCAATTGAATTCCCGCGCTGCTACAACAATCGCCCGGACATAGAGACAGCCGGTCTCATAGCAGCCTGTCTTGCCTATGGGAAAGTCAGCCTGTTTAAGCCGGTAATCGGCAGCATACTCTCTAAGATGGGGACATCACCGGCGGGTTTTTTACAAGACTTTGATATAAAACGCCACGCAGGACTATTTTCAGGGATTTCCTACAGGTTCAATAAAAGCGAAGATATAACGGCCTTTATTTACATACTGCACGGGGCGGTAATCGCTCACGGGTCAATTAAAGACGCCTTCATGCGGACTTTTAACGGCTCAATATATGAGGCGCTGGGGGAATTCTCAAATTACATGCTCTCGATTGATACGACAGCGGTCTATGGCAGCAGTGTCAGTCCACCGGGACTGCGCCAGCTCTTTCCGTCACCTTTTAAGGGCGGGGCTTGCAAGCGGTTTAATATGTTTCTGCGCTGGATGGTAAGAGACGCCGACATTGACCTTGGCATATGGACAGAAATCCCTAAAAACGTACTTATAATACCCCTTGATACGCACATTGCAAGAATCGCAAGGTGCCTGGGCTTGACAAACAGAAAGGGCAACGACTGGAAGGCAGCCGTAGAGATAACCGAAGCCTTAAAACTCCTTGACCCAGATGACCCGCTGAAATATGACTTCGCCCTGTGTCATCACGGCATATCAGGGGCGTGTACTGCCGCCCTTAACGAGGACGCGTGTAAGTCCTGCGCTATATATTCAGGCAGTGTGAAGGAGTTATGAAACTTGCGCAGTCGTAATTAAATGAAGCCCGCCGTCCGTTTGTTGTGCTTTCCCGATAGCCTGAATTAATGGTATTATATATAAAGACAGTATGAGACCTTAAAAACGTTAACAGGAGGACTGAAATGTTTATTGCTAAGAAAACCTTATTTCTTGTATCGTTTGTCATCATAGTCACAGCTACGGTCTCTGTTATACTTGCATCGTTCTATTTTGCTGCCGAGGAAAAAGAAGCCGTTGGTTTCTGGATGAACGAAGCTAGCAAGTACTACAAAGAGATGATGAGACTGAGAGAACAACTAGCAAAGTATGATAAGAAATTTGTAGACAATCTTACCAAAGAACGACGTATGGCAAGCACCAACTTAAAAACAGAGAATGCTAATAATCAGGGCGAATTTCAGCAGCAAGCCAGCGGCACACAAGCCAGCGGCACATATACCCAAGACAAAGAAACCAAGTCTAATGACCTTGGTTTTGCAGGGATAATTGTATTAGGATTCTTTGCAGTGTCGATTGTCATTCTTTACGTTTTGTCTTCAAAGAATAAGGATAAATAAGACGTGAGTTGTAGGAGTTATCTTAGTATATCAAATTATATTGTAATCATTACAATTGATATTATATGCCCCAAGTTCCGATATAGCAACCGTGTTGTCAAGACTTTTTTAAGAATAGTTGAATTGCCATGGAGCCCCCGTTTTGACGATGCTGTTAAGAATAGTTAATAGCTTGCGCATACAAGCCGTGATAG
>LNQR01000042.1 GCA_001541255.1 Candidatus Magnetominusculus xianensis | reverse complement strand
ATCGTCTTTCGTTATGAAACAGCTTGTTACAGGGTTAGAATGACCGATGAAAGAGCGAATTTCCATACCGGAGTCAATATCCCATAGCTTCAAGGTATTATCATCTGAGCCAGAAATAGCGTATTTATTGTCGGATGTAACGGCAAGACAATTTACCGAACCTGAATGTTTCAGGTTCGGAGAACCATAAAAACCCGTCAGGGCATTGATATTGCGTTTATAATATCGGAAGTTTTTATCATAGGGAGAGCCGTCTTTATCGAGTGTTAATAGAGATTCAGAGATTTCACCTTTCGCTGCCTCATTCTGTGCCTGCATTTTTTCTGATTCAATTGTGTTGAAGACTTCCTTAGACAATAAAACCTTGAGCAGGCCATCTCTCGCAATTTTTATGCCAGGGTAGACATCATCCCAACCTTTTGGTAAATATTTATTAAGTAAAGTCTCCCGTGTCAGAGGAATAATAGCAGAGAATGATTTTTGCAATTCTTTTATCTTGTCGATGTCTTCAGACATGATGAGTTTTACTAAATTCTTGTACACCCACTCAGTTTTGTCTTTGTATTTACTTAATTGTGCTTCATGCGCAATTAACTTTTTCTTGACTTGTATCTTTTCGAGGGACTTTCTCTCCAGCCCTTCTATTTCAGATAGACATCTAAAGGGCATGGTAGAATCGTCTCTGCCTGTTTCATAATGTTGTCTTAAAACGGTTAATATCTCTGTCGCTATATCGATATCTCTCCCGCACGCGATAGGGAGCGTCTCAAGACTTTCCCGCTCTTTTTCAAACATTGAGGTCTTAGTCTCTTTTTCACTATATGATAACGCTATGAAATGACGAGCGGCAAGAAATTCCATGACAGTTTGATGTATAAAAACATAATCCCGATTCCCTGATGGAATCAGCAGATGTTCAGACCTGCAATAACCTATCAAGTCATTGGCCTTACTGGTTATCCTCTTTTCATATTCCGACACCGTTTCATCATGCCTTTTTGCATCGTTATTTTTAATCCAGTTCGCAAAGTGAATTCTGAGATAGTCTTCGCTAACACTTCGTTCTGTTATATTGTTTACGGCATCAAAAAGCAGTTCATAGGCAAGTTCAGAAAGAGCGTCATATTGAGAGGCTATTACGCCATACTTCCCAAGAAACCCATCATCTGCGGCCTCAATAAAGAAATCACTCAATTTATTATAATTTCCTCTAAAGGTGTCTCTCTTAACCTGTCCCCATATATCACGGAAGATAAACTTAACATATATGTCATATGTCTTATAGCGCAGCTCAAAGGACTCCGTGTGCTCGAAATATGCCAGCAGCAGTAACGCCGTAAGCGGTGTGCCGCCTATTTCCTTAACACCTGGTTCTCTCCAGATACGGTCATCAAGGCGTTTAAATATCTGTGAGCCATCCCCGTAAAAGCGACGTGCAAGCTCTCTGATTTGCTCCATGTCTAAAGGGTTTACATGGAATATCGGTTCCTCCAATTGTTTGATGTCATTGATAAGAAAAGACCTTGAAGAGACAAACACGCGATTCTCACTCTGCGCGCCCTTTTTTGCAGATATTGTAGACATGAGTACTTTACTGTATTCTATTATCATGTTCATAACATTGGAATCAGGTGATTCGTCAATGGCGTCTATCAAAACGATAAGGTGCTTTCTACCCCATGATTCTATAACCGCGTGCACGGTATCCTCAAGATATTTCTTTTCGTCGTATTTAAGTTTTTTAGCATCCATGCCGGGGAATAAAAACGAAAATGTCAGGAATGACAGAATGTCATCAACCTGAAGTGACGAAGCTGCACGTTTTGTTTTGAGGTCTCTGCAATTAATAAAAAGCATATTGGTTTCAACCTTTGCCTTGAGTGTTTCAAATACGATGTGATGCAATATTGTGGTTTTACCAGCGCCTGGGTTGCCTAAAATAAAGCCCTTATTAAACTGTAATAACTGGGATGCCTTTATATCATGCGTTATATTCCCATGTCTTATTTCCTGTCTTATTTCCGTTCTGTCTTCGTAACTGACATGTTTAGGTTTCACGCTATTTTGATTATCAGGAGCATCTTCATCGATAAAGCCTTTTTCAAGTGTGAGTTCTATAAAACTTCTTTCCATATCAAGCGGTGGATAGAGATTTCCGAAGATTGTGATCTTTTTAGTCTGGATATATAATTCAGCACGCTTCGATCTATAAAAGTCGGGGTATGAAGCATCTGATTGTTCATCTTTCCACGGAGGCGTCAGGTGATGTAAGACGGTAATGTCTCCAAGAACTTCAAACCCCTTTAACGCCTCGTTCCATCGTTCTAGTGTATGGGTATATTTTAACTTGTCAAGATAATCCTGCAGCGCAGTAAAGAGGGTGTCGGTAACTAATAATTCCCAAGTTTTGGCCTTTTTTTCTATGCGGAAGGTCTTTGTTGCCTCTTTGCTGACAATATCAATCTTCTTATCGCTCGCATCAACTTCAAATGTAAACATACCAGAATTGGCAACCGTCCTGAGTTTTAAGTCAAACCTGCCGCTTATCTTAATAGGATTGGTTGTGTATAGGTCTATTATAAAATTAAGAAAATCTTCAGGGTCTTTTCCAAAGATGAAAACAGCGTCTAAGGCGGTCTTAATGAGTTCAAATTTAAATGGTATTACCTTTTTCTTTATTGCACTATAAAACGTATTCCGAACTTCATGAATCTTAGTGTCACCGAGGACATAATGCTGAGGTGTGAAATCGACTATATCGATTATTGCAAAGATACCCCAATCTCTCACTATTTTTCCAGACATACTACCCCCTTCGATAATAGTTTGATGGATGAAATCCTAACATAATTAATAGATAATATTATAGTGAAATGTGGAACACATCCCATATATTATTTACTTTTCTTAGGTCTTCCACGAGGTTTTTCATAAGCGGCCTGTTAAGAGATTAGATGATGAACCAAATGGCCTTCATAACAGGTTCTTGTCAAATTGGGATGTGTCCCTCTAACGTAAAACGGAAAAGACGGTTTAAAAAAGCCTTCTTTTCCGTTTAAACATATCTCTTGCTTGCGGCTGATTAGCAACCAGCAACTGCCTTTCTGATTGTAGTGCCTTTTTCAGTAGTCTCGGCTGTTACTTTCGAGCCCTTATCTACGCCAGGCTTGATTGTACACTTGCCTTCACACTTGATGGTCTTCTTTGCATTACCGGCTTTCTCGTCCAGTATTGTAACGGATTCCACCACGTCACCCTTCTTCTCGATAGAATCGACTACTCCAACTATTTTTTCACCGGCGAATACTCCGGTTACCATTACGAAGAGCGATACGACCATAAGAATCAATGTCAGCTTTTTCATTAATTCACCCCCTTTTCTTCAATTCAATTTGATATGGCGCTTATTCTGCCCAGCTACGCCAAGCTCAAGACTATAACATTTCATATTTATAAGTGTCAATCGAAAAAAAATCATCACAGAGATTTTTTTCCCATGCCGTTACCACTTATAAACGGACATTGCCCACCCATGCCAAAAGCCTGACATAAAATATCCATGAAAAAAATAATCAGTTTATGTATAATACCCGCATGGAAGACAGCCAGATACTTAAATTAGGGCTTCCAAAGGGAAGTCTGCAGGAATCTACGTTTAAGCTATTCAAAAAGGCAGGTTATCGTGTGACTGTGTCTTCGCGGTCATATTATCCCGCATTCGACGATGTTGAGATTCAGTCCATGCTGATACGGGCACAGGAGATGGCACGTTACGTAGAAAACGGCATTCTGGACTGCGGCCTTACCGGACTTGACTGGATACTTGAACAAAACGCCGATGTTGTGGAAGCAGCAGAACTCAACTATGCAAAAGAAGGGCTCAAGCCTGTTAAGTGGGTAGTAGCCGTGCCTAATGATAGTCATATCAAACAACTGGGGGATTTAAATGGCAAGCGTATTGCGACAGAGCTTGTCGGTCACACAAAAAGATTCCTTGAGAATAACAATATCACGGCAGAGGTTGATTTCTCATGGGGCGCTACAGAGGTAAAACCCCCTCTGCTTGCCGATGCAATAGTGGAGCTGACAGAGACTGGTTCGTCGCTCAGGGCAAATAATCTGCGTATCCTGCATACAGTTTTAGTGTCAACTACTCGTTTTATCGCCAATAAAAAGGCTTGGCAAGACCCGTGGAAGCGGGAGAAGATAGAAAACATAGTCATGCTTTTAAAGGGCGCTCTTGCCGCAGAGGAACTCGTAGGACTAAAGATGAATGTGCCAAAGTGGGCATTGGAGACGCTAAAATTAACGCTTCCATCCATGACTTCACCCACGATATCCGAACTTATTGACAAGGACTGGGCTGCCATCGAGGTGATAATTGAAGAGCGCCATGTCAGAGACCTTATTCCAAGACTGAAGAAGGCCGGGGCCTCAGGCATTGTAGAGTACCCGCTGAATAAGGTCATACCGTAGATTGCCGTAGATTGTGTGTGTCAGCCCGATTATAATTAATCTGGCGAGTTAAGAAAAGTGATCGAAGACCTGATAAAACCTAACATCAAGGCACTGAAGGCCTACACTATAGAGGCCACGCCGTGTTCGATAAGACTTGACGCCAACGAAAGTCCGTATGGATTTCCGCTGGGGCAGTTCAGGCTTCCAACGAACAGATATCCAGACCCCGATGCCCGTTCTCTGCGCAGATTTCTTGCAGAAAAATGGGGTGTTGAGCCGGAGTGTATCCTTCACGGTAACGGCTCAGACGAACTTATATATTATCTGCTCACTGCAATCGGCGGCCCGGCTCTCATCCCTGCGCCAACATTTTCCATGTATCGTATAATTGCCGAATCCCTTGGCGAGAAGAACTTCATGGTGGCGCTTGACGAGCAGTTCGACCTCGATATGGAGCCTATGCTTGCGGCAATCAAGCAAAACAACCCGAAATTAATCTTCCTGTCACGGCCAAATAATCCGACTGGAAACTCGTTTACATACGGGAAGGTTATAGAAATTATAGAGAAGACTGGCGGCCTTGTCATACTTGACGAGGCGTATCAGCCGTTTTCTACGCGCGGGGATTCATTTGTCGATTTACTGCCGCGTTACAGGAATTTGCTTGTAATGCGAACGCTGAGTAAAATTGGGCTGGCGGCGCTGCGACTTGGCTTTTTAATCGGAGATAAAGCCATCATTGAGGCGGTAAATAAGGTAAGGCTTCCATATAATGTCAACTCACTGTCTCAGGCCGCTGCAATTGGGATACTTGAGGATGAGAAGTCAATCGAAAAAGGTATCAACTCAGTGATTGACGAAAGGGATAATCTGTTTGCTGAACTGTCAGAGCTTGACGGCATCAAGGCATATTCTTCAAATGCCAACTTTATTTTATTTAAACTGAACATAAACAGCCCTCTCACAGCCGATGCCCTCCATAAAAAGCTCATAGAGGACGATATTTTAATAAAGAAACTTGTCGGCGGCCCATTAGATAACTGCTTTAGAGTTACAGTGGGGACACCAAAAGAAAACGCTGCCTTTATATCAAGCATGAAAAAAATAATTGAGGAGACAAATAAATGAGAAAATGTAAGACTCACAGGGAAACAACCGAGACAAACGTTTCAGTCGAGCTGAATCTCGACGAGTCAGCCGCGTCAGACATAAATACACAGATACCGTTTTTGAACCATATGCTTGATTTGGCTTCCCGGCATGGGCACTTCACGCTTAAAATAAATGCCACAGGCGACACAGATGTGGACTACCACCATCTGATGGAAGATATTGGCATCACATTAGGGGATGCAATCAACAAGGCACTTGGTGACAAACACGGCATAAGCCGCTACGGTGCAGCCAGCGTCCCGATGGACGAAAGCCTTGCAGAGGTGGTCATAGACCTGAGCGGCAGACCATATCTGGTTTATAATGTAAAGGACACAAGCGGCTATCTCAAAGACTTGCAGGTATCGCTCTTTGAGGATTTCTTCAGGGGCTTGAGCAGCCACGGACTGTTTAATCTTCACATCATGCTGCACTACGGGCGTGACACGCACCACATATATGAGGCAATATTTAAGGCCTTTGGCAGGGCGCTCTCTGCTGCCGCCGCTATAAATCCAAAAACAAAAGGCGTACCCTCTACCAAGGGGACCCTTTAGGAGGCATCAGTTTATGTCTTTTGATATCATGCCGTATATAGACAAACTCTCGGAGATATTTATGGCCTCCGACGCACTCTATCAAAAATCACAGGAGCATTACACAGTCGGCGGGGAGCCGTTTTCATGCACTGGATGTCTGGATAACTGCTGCACGACGGTATTTTATCACTATACGCTTATCGAGTACTTTTATTTGGCCGAAGGTTTATCTCAAATAACTGATGACACAATGGCAGAGGCCATAGCGGAGCGTTCACAGGCATATTTTATGGAGATAGTGCGTAACCCCTTCAAGACCGATTCGTTAAGGATAATGTGCCCGCTGAATTTCGACGGCATGTGCGTGGTGTATAAAAACAGGCCGCTGATATGCCGTGTTCACGGCGTACCGTCATCGCTTTCTCAGCCGGGCAAGGCAAATCAACGCTGGGATGGCTGCAAGAGGTTTACAGATCAGCATGGCGGCAAGGAGTTTCCAGTCGTCATTGACCGTACACCGTTTTATTCACAAATAGCCTCTCTTGAGGGGCAGCTTAGAAAGGAGATGGTCTTTTTCCAGAGATATAAAAAGACGATAGCTGAAATGATCATCGACTATATCAAAGATGAGCCATTTTTATCTAACCCTCCAGCCCCGCCCACATGTCCCCCGCCCACATGCCCTGGTGCGTCCCAAAGACATAGCACATGATGGATGCTGTTGTTATCAGAAAGGCACTGTGGAGTGAGATAACTCATGTACTACTTGATATGGACGGCACGCTGGTCGATAAATATTTTGACGACTATTTTTGGCGGCATCTCGTACCAGAGAAATATGCCGAAAAACATGGAATCACATTTGGGGCTGCCAAAGAGCAGTTATTTGTAAGATACAAGGCTCGCGAAGGGACATTAAACTGGACTGACATAGACTTCTGGTCAAACGAATTAGACCTTGATATCCCTGCATTAAACGAGCAGGTACGCCACCTCCTTGAGGCACACCCCAATGTTGAAGACTTCCTAACTGCCCTCCGAATTCACAAAAAAACCGTAGTGCTTGCCACAAATGCCCACTATAAGACAATCGCCTTCAAGATGAAACACACTGAACTAGGAAAATATTTCGACAAGGTAATCATGTCATCAGACATGGGCTATCCAAAAGAGGACGAGGGGTTTTGGATAAACGCGCAGAGGGCTGTTGGATTTGACAAAGACAGGACATTATTCATAGATGACACGCGTGAGGTAGCCGAGAGCGCTGCCAGATTCGGCATTAAGTATGTGCTGATAAAACACATGGCAAGCTCAAGGGAAGATGCAGAATATACGGGTACATTGCCATATATTAATAATTTTAGTGAGCTTCTGCCGTGATAGCAGAACGCGTGGATTTTCTTGTCATAGGAAGCGGTGTAGCGGGTCTGAGGGCTGCCTTTGAGGCGGCTGAGGCTGGAAGTGTCTATGTGATAACGAAAGATACGCTAAAGGAATCCTCAACCGAATATGCACAGGGAGGGGTAGCGGTTGCCCTGTGTGACGAAGACACGATAGGTATACACTTTGAAGACACTATAAAGGCGGGCGATGGGCTTTGCATTGATGAGGCCGTACACACGCTGGTAAACGAGGGTCCTGAGCGCATCATGGAGCTAATATCATGGGGCGCAGAGTTTGATAAATCAGACTCGCGGCTGATTTTCACACTTGAGGCAGCGCACTCAAGGCGGCGCATCCTTCATGCCCACGGTGATTCAACCGGCAGGGAAATCGAACGGGTGCTGATTAAAAAGGCGATGTCCATGCCTCAGATAAAGAAATACTCGTTTGCATATTTTTTAGACCTGATAGTTTTCGACGGGCAATGTTACGGGGCATATATGTTGAGGGATGGGCAGGTTACGGCGGTGCTGGCCGGGGCGACGATATTAGCAACAGGCGGGGCAGGGCAGGTGTATTCGAGGACAACGAATCCTCAGGTGGCAACCGGCGATGGCATGGCGGCGGCATATCGTGCGGGGGCAGAGATGTCAGATATGGAATTCGTCCAGTTTCACCCGACGAGCCTTTATGCCTCAGGTGCGCCGCAGTTTCTTATAAGCGAGGCATTAAGGGGTGAGGGGGCAGTAATTCGTAACATCCACAAGGAGAAGTTCATGGGGCTATATCACATAGACGCCGAACTTGCCACAAGGGATGTAGTTGCAAGGGCAATTGTGTCAGAGATGACAAGGACAGGGAGCCATTACGTGTATCTGGACATAACTCATCTGGACAAGGAGTATATAAAGAATCGCTTTCCGAGGATATACAAGACCTGTTTAAAGTACGATATAGATATAACGACAGAGCTGATACCGGTATCGCCGGCGGCGCACTACATGATGGGCGGTGTGATGACGGACATAGATGGGAGGACGAATATCAAGGGGTTGTATGCGGCAGGGGAGGTGGCGTGTACGGGAGTGCACGGGGCAAACCGGCTGGCAAGCAACAGCCTGCTTGAGGGCCTTGTCTTTGGCGCCCGTGCGGGGAGTACTGCCGTAAAGGAACAGGCTGATCTTAAAGACATAAATCCTGAGCTGGCATTGACTGTAACACAAGACCATATAGAAAATCCAGATGAGATAAGAAGCACAATTCGCCGTGTGATGTGGGAGAAGGTGGGCATAATAAGAAGCGCCGCGTCCCTTCACGAGGCACTTGATGTCTTTACTACACTAAGTCACGTTACAGCCCACACATACCTAACCAGATACGAAAATGAAATAAAAAACATCCTCCAGACAGCGCAGTTGATAGTCCAATCGGCGATAGAAAGAAAGGACAGCATTGGGGCGCATTACAGAAGCGACTGATGTTATTTAAGATGAGGGTCTAAAAAGCAGTTTGCCCCTGTTTCTATAACATTTCAACACTTGACCTCTTGAATTACATCCCAACTGAAAAGTGTTTTAAAATTCAGTACTCTATTGACATTATCCCGCAGATTTTGTATTATACGCTCATGCCGAAAAAAAGTTTAATCACTGAAGTGGATTTAAAAGAAAATGATAAATTTGAGTTTGTTCATATATCAGATTTGCATTTTAATAGAGATATGGCGCTTGAAGCAGAAGACTACTACGACACAAGAATTGTGAATGATCCTCGTGCAACGACAAGATGCAAAACTCTTTCTGGTGATCTAATTGAATCATTGGGGGAATACAATAGTGTTAACGATGATAAGTTGAAACCTGACGCAGTTGTAGTTTCGGGTGATTTAGTGCATCGAGGTATATAGTGGACCCGTTTGTCAAGACAAAAAATTGTCCTTTTTATGTTACAGCAAGTCCTTATATTTTTCATAGTCCAGCCCCCAAAGGGAG
>LNQR01000041.1 GCA_001541255.1 Candidatus Magnetominusculus xianensis | reverse complement strand
CATACGCGGTATCTGTAATAACCGGACGCCCCAGGTAATTGAACTCCCCGTTAAAATGAAACATTGCACCATTAGTGTATTTCATCTAATCATCTCCCTTATGTAAATACGACTTTCAACTCTTACGGTTACTTTCACTGATAGAGTAATAAGTTTCTATTATAATGTATTTTTGCAGAAATTAAAAATAATTATTATTGCAGCAAGACCGCCCTGGCACGCTACAGACATGAAACATATGCTGTAACACTTGACAACCTGCTGGTAATAAATGTATATTTGTAGATACAGTCAGGCAGCAGTGTATGACGGTACTCTTTTTTTATGAATTAAACACGAGGAAGCAGATTGGAAACACTGGATAAACCGGATAAGTACGATTTGTCGTTTTTTGACATAACGGGCAACTGCAACTTAAGATGCCCGTTTTGCATTAATGATTGGTCAACAATAAACGGCAATACTCCAGTGAGCGAGAGGACGTTTGAGAAGATATTGACACTCCTGCCGCTTCTAAACAGCTTTTACCTGTCGTGTTATTTCGAGCCGACAATTCACCCTGATTTCGAGTCAATACTTAAGATGATACCGGATGAGCACAGGAAAAAGGTCTTATTTACAACAAATTTATCGAAGAAACTCTCAGACGGTGTAATAGATGAGTTAAGCAGCAGCGGTTTTAACTATATAAATATATCGTTGGATTCTTTGAATCCCGAAGTATTTGAGAAAATGCGCAGGGGCGCCCGGTTTGATGTGTTTTATGATAACCTCAGGCGGTTGACAGATGCCTTTTCTTCAAATCCCAAAGCCCCTCCCCTTAGATACATAACTATACTGAACAAGCACAACATAGACGAAATCCCCAAATTGATAGAGGACTGCGCAACTAACTATCTCTCTACGATGAATGAGCTAAGGACATTTGTCGCGATGCCGCACATAGACAAGGACTGGATTAAGGACAATGACATATCGCTGACCAGGCGGGATGCCCTCTGGAATACTTTATATGAATTTCCTCATAAGTGGATGTACGTCGATTACGACAATAAAACTGAATACGACGAATTTTTTGATTCCCTTGAGAATCTGAGGAAAAAGCAGGTTTACTTTGTGCCGCCGTTTATAGGGCTAAGGATTTCATCGGGTGGAATAGTCGAACTCAGCCACATATGTATTGAATCAAAGTACGACATAAATAAAATGGACGCCCCCTATGCAGTGTTCAAAGAGATATTGTCCCTGCACAGCCTCGATATGGACAGGGCAAGGGAGATAAAAAGCCTTCACACTGAAAAAATGACTATAATAAGAGAAAAAGACTCAATCATAGATGACAAAAATGCCGCCATCTGCACTTTGACAGGAGAAAGAGACACACTTTCCAAAGAAAAACATATATTAACCACTGAAAAAGACGGCCTTACTGATGAACTTTCCATGATTAAGGCAACATATTTTTATTTACTGTCACAAAAAAATATGGTAGGCATATGGAGAAAACTCAGGCACTCAGCAGGTAAGGCCCTGTTTAAGAACAACCCGGAGTTAAAAACACGCCTGAAGAAGGCACTGCACATCGGTAAGTGAAAGCCCCTGTACGAGTTTCCTTTGTTATACCAAACTGGAACCATAAGCAGCTCCTTGATGAGTGTATCATATCGATAAAGGCATTAACGGGAAATTTTGAAAAGGAAATCATAGTTATAGACAATGCCTCAGAAGATGGCAGCGCAGAGTTCGTCAAAGACGCCCACCCCAGTGTGATTTGCCATTGCAATGATACAAACACCGGCTATGCAAAGGCAACTAATCTTGGGGTATCGCTGTCCACCGGGCAGGTGATTTTTTTACTAAACAACGACATAAGGCTCTTTCCAGAGTGTTTGCAGGGGCTGTTTGACTGCCTGAGCAATAACCCGCGTGCCGGGGCAGCGGCCCCGCTGTTATACTATCCGGACGGCAGATTTCAGATATCATGCCGGCGTTTTCCATCGCTAGCGGCATTGATTCTGGAGCAATTTGGGGTGTTTAGTATTGGGCGGTTCAGGAAATGGAAGTTGACGCAGGAGGAGCATATATGTTTTACTGAGGTGCCTCAGCCAATGGCGTCAGCGCTGCTTATACGGAGGGAGTGCTGGGAGGAGGTCGGCCCCCTGGATGAGGGTTTTCCTATCTTTTTTAATGACGTAGACTGGTGTTACCGGCTCTACAAAGATACGAACTATACGATTGCCCTCTGTCACAACTCAAGGGCAATTCACCATGAAGGTGTATCCGTAAACCGGCTTGGACTCAGAAAGAAGATAAACTTTTACAAGGGTCTTATAGGTTTTTACAGAAAACACTGGGCAAATTTACTGGAAAGAAAGGACACTATTTGATTATAATTGACTAACACTGAGGGGGGAGTCACCCCCCAGTTAGAAAAGCCATAAAAGTTAGAAAAGTTCTACGGAGGCAGAGATGAAAAAGATAGCAGTAACCGAGACATATGAAGACGGGCAGGCGATAATAAAAGAAGGTACACACGGCGAAGGCACCTATGTGATAATGTCTGGTCAGGTGGCAATAAAGATAAAGATTGACAACGTAGTGATAACAATAACAGAGTTAGAAAAAGGGGACATATTCGGGCACATGAGTCTGATAGACAGACAGCCGCGTTCGGCCTCGGCTGTAGCCGTGGGGCAGGTAAAGGTAGGGCTGTTTGACAAGGACTATCTTGATACCGAGATAAACAAGACCTCAGAGGACTTTCGAATAATCCTCAGGGCGCTTGTCGATAGACTAAGAAGCACGACAGCAAAATATACCAATCTCTGCATCAAGCATTATAAGCTGACAGGTTCGATAGAATAGACCAGTTGACACCAGCAGGGCTGACCGTACCCCATCAGTGCGGCTCTGCTTAGTTCACACCCTAGTCCGATGTTAAACTACCGGCGGCGTTGAAATATTTCTTTTTAAACAACAGCGCCACGCTGACCATAGCCACCATCACCGGTACCTCTACCAGGGGCCCTATGACCGCTGCAAATGCCTCCGGTGAGTTTATCCCAAAGACAGCCACCGCTACCGCAATCGCTAATTCAAAATTATTACTTGCCGCCGTAAACGACAGCGACGCCGTCTTGTTGTACCGGATTTTATATTTTATGCCCATATAGAATGATATGAAAAACATTACGCCAAAATATATCAGAAGCGGCAGCGCTATGCGCAGCACATCGGAGGGCAGTGTTATTATCTTGTCCCCCTTCAGCGAGAACATCACCACTATTGTAAAAAGCAAAAACACCAGCGTCAGCGGGCTGATTCGTGGTATAAACCGTTCGTTGTACCACACCGGCCCCTTTAACCGTAAAAAAATATATCTGGTAAGAAAACCACCCGCAAACGGTATCCCTAAATATATCAGTACACTCTTTGCTATTTGCGCTATCGATATGTCTACAACTGCCCCCTTTAGCCCAAACCACCCCGGGGCAACTGTGATAAATATGTACGCATAAAGCGGATAAAACAGTATCTGAAATATCGAATTAAATGCCGTCAGCCCGGCAGCATACTCAGGGTCGCCCTCTGCCAGGTCATTCCATACGATAACCATCGCTATACACCTCGCCAGCCCTATCATTATCAGACCCACCATGTAGTGAGGCAGGTCGCTCAACAAAACAATCGCCAGAAAAAACATCAGCACCGGCCCTATCACCCAGTTTTGTATTAACGATAACACTAGCACGCGCCTGTCCCTAAACACCAGCCCCAACTCCTCATATTTGACCTTTGCCAGCGGCGGGTACATCATGAGAATCAGCCCCAGCGCTATGGGTATCGATGTAGTGCCCACCTGCATGGACGACGCAAGTGTCTTTACCCAGGGCAGAAAATACCCCGTCCCTACCCCCACAGCCATTGCCATGAATATCCACAACGTCAGGAACCTGTCCAGCGCTGAAAGCCTCTTTTTCATTGACATGCCCTCGCATTTCGTGAATTTTCAAGCCGCTTTATATCGGCATCGTTTGAGTATTTCTCACAGATAGAGATAATCAGAAATCTGGTGAATAAATCGCCAGCGCCAAGACTGTAATAAACCCACTTGCCGTCTTTTCTGTCCACTATCAGCCCAGCTTCTTTCAATATAGACAGATGGAATGAGACCTTTGGCTGACTCAGCTCCAGGGCGGCAGTTATATCACATACACACAGCTCTCCTATGTCAAGCAGCTTGATTATTCTTAGGCGCGTATCATCTGAAAGTGCCCCAAATAGTTTTACCATCTTATGCCGCCTACTGAAGCCACTTCTCTATGGTTCTTTGTATGTCGTCTCTGACCTGTCTTGTCTTTGCCAACCTCTCTTCATGTGTGCCGGTGAAGCCGGACGGGTCGTCAAAGCCCCAGTGCAGCCTCTTGCCGCCGCCGGGAAACACAGGGCATCTTTCAGCACTTGCCCCGTCGCATACCGTTATCACGTAATCGTATTTGATGTCGGAGTTTATACAGCTCTCAACGCTTTGTGTCTTTTTTGCCGAAATATCTATACCTATCTCCTGCAGTACTTCTACAACCAGGGGATTTAAGACCCCAGGCTCAAGCCCCGCGCTCTCTGCCTCATAACGCCCGCCGCCAAGCCTTCTCAACAGTGCCTCAGCCATCTGGCTTCGCGCACTGTTATGGATACAGACGAACAGCACTCTTTCCATAGCACACCCTCCTCATATAAATATATATTTATATGATACGTTATTGCACAAGACATATGCAAGGCCTTATATAAAATATTTTTTATGTGATAAGACTGAAGTCCCCTGCGTAGGGGGGGATGCTTTAGTGCTGCCTGAGCCTATACGCCGACAGGTTCTTTTGCCGAAGCGCCAGCGGTTGTTGCAGTTGTGCTGTCGGACTTTGATGAGTCGGATTTGGTTTCATTAATTTCAATGGGTTTCTTGTCCGCCGTTTCTGAGCTGCCCGCTGGTTTTTCAGACGACATAGAGTCTTGCCTGTCTTTCGATGGATAATCGGTAACGTACCACCCGTCTCCCTTGAGTACAAAGGAAGTCGAGGATATGAGTTTATTCAGCTGTCCACCACACTTTGGACAGTCCTTGAGCGGCTCGTCTGTGAATTTTTGCATATGTTCAAGGACATCGCCGCACTCATCGCATTTGTATTCATATATTGGCATCTGCAAAATCCTCCTTTACTTTCACCAGTAGTATAGCCCATTGACCTCCTGCAAATCAATATGCACGGCAGCCGTCACACGAATCAGAGCTTATCGTCCGTAAACTGTTTGGCTATCTTGATAAACGTCTCCTCCAGCGCTATGAAGGCATCCACCACGTCCGGGTCAAACTGAGTGGAATTCCCTTCGACAATGATCTTCCTCGCCTGTTCGTGCGTCATCGGGGTTTTATAGACACGCTTGCAGATGAGGGCGTCGTATACGTCGGCAACAGCCATAAGCCTTGCAGGTATTGGAATGTCATCGCCGGAGAGTCCTTCGGGATACCCGGCACCGTCCCATCTTTCATGGTGATAGCAGGCTACCTGTTTGGCATATTTCAGGAACTCCACCTCGATGCCCAGGCGCTTTTCTGCCTCCTCAATTGCCTGCTTGCCAAGCGTCGTGTGTGTCTTCATTACGGCATACTCTTCATTGTCAAGTTTACCGGCCTTAAGCAGTACTTTGTCCGGGATACCCACCTTGCCTATGTCGTGAAGCGCCGCAATTTTAAACAGCGTAATGACGTTCTTACTGGTCAGAAACCATCCGAAACGGGGATTGGCGCTGAGGTGTTTAGCCAGCGCTGCAACATAGTACTGTGTCCGGCGGATGTGATTTCCTGTGTCGCTGTCTCGCGTCTCAGCCAGTGAGCCAAGGGCAAGTATTGTCACATCCTGAATGGCTGAGATTTCCTCTGTACGGCGCTTTACTTCCTGCTCGAGAAACTCGTTTTTCTGTTTCAAAAAATCACGCATTGCCTTCAGCTCAAGATGGTTTTTTACGCGTGCCATCACAATTGGCGGACTCACCGGCTTGGTAATATAATCCACAGCGCCAAGGGAAAGCCCCATGCGCTCGTCCTCGACCTCGGCCTTGGCAGTAAGAAATATCACCGGAATAGCCGCTGTGGCCTCATTTGTGCGCATTCTCCTGATTACTTCAAAGCCGTCCATCTCCGGCATCATAATATCAAGCAATACGAGGTCTGGCGGAGAGTCTGAGTTTATTATCTTCAATGCCCGCTCACCAGAGTTTGCCACCTTGACCTTATAGGTGTCCTTTAGCAGGCCGCTCATCAGGGTGAGATTATCAGGGGTATCATCCACTACGAGTATTACGTTTTTTTGTATTGTCTGCGGTTGCTCTTCCATGTTTTTATACTCCTCTATTGTTAAGTGTTCTTGTTAATGGCGCTTCGCAGCGTTAAAAGTGCCTTCTCAAAATCATAATTCTGTATAGCGGCCTCTATATCTTTTGCTGCCCCGCCAAAGGCACAGTTCAGCATATCTGATGATTCTGCAAAGACATCGGCTGCCTCTGAGTCGTCATCTGAAAGCAGCGCTTCTAAGCGTGATATAACGGGCTTAAGGGCCTCCATATCAACAGCAACTGTCTCTGTAGTTTTCTTCTCTTGCGGCATCGCGCCCTGCAATCCTATAAGAAACCCATGAAGCGTCTCAGCAAACTCTTTACGTATCGCCTCTGTCTCCTCAACGGCGCTGCGGTGTTTAATTGCATGTTCCAGCCTTTCGGCCTTTTCCTGGACTACAGTTGCCCCGATGTTACCTGCCGTGCCCTTAGCTGTATGGGCAATTCGCTCGGCATCGCCCTCGCGCCCCTCGTTAAGGGCTTTTTTCACCTCTTCGGCAGAGTCAGCCTGTCCAGCGATGAATTTCTTCAGGAGCGATATATATGAGGCAGGTTTGCCTAGTACGCGCTTTAGGGCGCTTGCCACATCAAGCCCGGCAACAGCGCGCAATGCAGCTAGCTGGTCATCGACCCCGCCTGAGCATTCGGGCGCTTTAACCGCGACTGGGGCTATGAGCGTTGCTGCCGCACCGGTTGTCCTAAGCGGAGGTATCCACTTAAGCATACATTCAAACAGTTTGTCAGGGTCTATGGGTTTGGCCACATGGTCGTTCATACCGGCCTCAAGACATTTCTCTTTATCAGTTATCATCGCATTTGCTGTCATCGCCAGTATAGGCACATCGGCGCATTGACTGTACTTTCTGATTTCTATTGTTGCTGCAACCCCATCCATAACCGGCATCTGCATATCCATGAGGATTATATTATAACTATTTTCTGTGGCCATGCGTACTGCAATCTCACCGTTTTCTGCCAGGTCGGTAATAAATCCGCTGTCGGCAAGCAGTTCCAATGCCACCTGCTGATTCAATTCATTATCTTCGACAAGGAGAACCCGCGCACCGGTAATTAAAGAAAGGCTTTGCTGCCCCTCTGCTGCTGAGTCTGACTTAGACACAGCCTGCCCTGTACCTTTAATGGCAGCAATAGCCGCATCAAACACTGTAGAAGGACTTGCCGGTTTAACAATGACCGGAAGCCCCACTGCCTCTGTTTTAGCCAACAGTTCTACTGTAGCCTGCGAGGTTAATATTATGGAATGCGGGGCATTGTGCCTCAGCGTAAGGGCAGCAATTTGGGCTGCCGTTTCTATACCGTCAAGCCCCGGCATCTGCCAGTCAATAAAGGCAGCAATAAAGGGGTCTCCTGCGCTGTCTGCCTCGCTGACTGCCCTTAGCGCCTCCTCGCCCGATGAGGTCTCTTCCACGCGGAAGGTCATAGAGCGCAGCTGCTCACTAAGTGTGTGCAGGACCTGCGCATTGTCATCGGCAACAATTACACGGCAGCCACGCAGCCCCGGCTCAAGCGTCAAGTCCCGTCTCAGCTTCTTGCTCTTTTGAAGCCGTGCAGTAAACCAAAACGTACTGCCCTTGCCATATTCACTTTCTACGCCGACATCGCCGCCCATCAGATTGGCAAGCCTTTTAGAAATCGCAAGCCCCAGCCCCGTGCCGCCGTACTGACGTGTCGTAGTGGTATCTGCCTGCTGAAATGACTGGAAGAGCTTTCCAATTTGTTCCTCAGTAAGACCAATCCCTGTGTCTTTGACCTCGAAACGCAAAAGCATAGTGTCTTCGTCCTGTTCTGCTATCTTTGCCCTGATTACAATCTCACCATCTTTGGTGAACTTCACGGCGTTGTTTGAGTAATTTATCAGTATCTGCCCAATGCGCAGCGGATCGCCTATAAGATTATTGGGTACGCCCGGGTCTATGTCAAAGACTAACTCAAGGCCCTTTGCCGCTGATTTTTCAGACACGAGCGTGGCAAGGTTATCCAGCACTGGGGACAGCTCAAACTCTATCGATTCTACGTCCAGCTTTCCTGCCTCTATTTTTGAAAAATCAAGGATGTCGTTTATGATGCCAAGCAGGTGCTTACCGGAGTGTTGTATCTTCTGAACATAATCCCTTTGTTTTGGCGTTAGTTCTGTTTTTAGGGCAAGGTGTGCCATGCCTATTATGGCATTCATCGGGGTGCGTATTTCGTGGCTCATGTTGGCAAGGAAGTCGGCCTTGGCCTTTGAGGCAGCCTCTGCCTCCTGTCTTGACTCCTGCAAGTCCTCCATTATATTTAACATGGCAAGGCGCATCTTTCCCATATCGTCTACTCTTGCCTGAAGTGTCTCCTCCGCCTCTTTCAGACTGTCAAAGGAGGTCTCAAGCTGCTTTGTCATGCTGTTAAAGGCCGTTGAAAACTCACCCATAAAGTCAACGCTAAGTGTGAAATTCCCCTTTGCTATCTGCTGAGTTACCCATGTAAGATTTCTCAGACTTGCCTGTAAACTCTTCAGAGACTGCATAATCCGCATCTTGCCCTTTGGAGGATCAAAGTTGACATCACCTCTGGCAAGGGCATAAATAGATTCCGTAACGCCGTTGTACTCAGCGATGAATTTATTGACAAACCCGACTGCCTGAGTCATCTCGTTCTCAGGATAGTCCCCGCTCAAGACAATAGCGTCCGGTTTCTTGCCGTTAAGGATAAGATAAAAGGCCTCTGATATCTTATCGAGGTCTTCTTCTTTTATGTTAAGCACTGGCCTCCGGTTTTACTTCAAACCTGCAGACCCTGTCGCCTGAGCACCAGCAGTCAACCTCTTTCACCTTAAACCTTGTCCCCGTAAATTCGTGCAGCAATCCGGCTATAAACCCCTCGTCGTAAGTACATATGGTCTCCTCACTCATTGGCAGGCCGGAGCAGTCCAGGTCCTCGGCGACGGTCAGCGTGAATTCACTTTTTTCCATGTCGGCCTTCTCTACACGCAGTATCCCAATCTTAAGCCCTGAGAGCAGCGCCTGAACCTCTTTAATGAATTCAGGGAAGCTGTTGCCCTTGTTTATTAAAGCCTTACAAAACTCCGTTCCGGCCAGTTCGCCGGCCTCATAATATAGTTGGTCTGCTATCTCAGGGCTGAATTTCTTAATCAGAATGTCTCTCAATGTAAACTGCATCAGCCTGTACACACCCACATCCATTGTAGCGCCCAGATTCGGGCGGCCTTCTTTAATATCACCAATCATGCTCCAGTCAAACATCGGTTGAGTCCTTACCTCTTTAAACATAATGTCCTCCTTTTGAGTTAAGATACGATTTTGTATCTCGCTGCAAGTCCGATTTTCTCGTGTAAATCATTTATCTCCCGTTTCAACTGAATCATACGATGCTCTCTGTCAACGGTCAAACTGTTAAAGCGCTCCATCTCTTTGACGTACTGGTTCAAGTCAGCCAGCATGTTCTTACGATGTGTAACGTCTTCAACAAGGGAAGTCACGCCGATTGAATGACCGGCCTCATCTGTAAGCGTTACGTTGTGCCAACTACAGGCGATGTGCACTCCGTCTTTTGTGATATTTGCCTGATAGTCATGCTCGGTACTGCTTTTAGGTTCATGCAGGGGTGCTTCCTGGGGAATGATTAACTCTGCAGCAGTCCTTCCCATTGCCTCTTCCCTTGTATAACCAAATATACGCTCTGCCGCAGGGTTCCATGCAACCACTTTGCTGCCCAGACCCCACTCAATAATAGCAAGCGGTGAGTTCTCAACAAGAAGAGAAAGACGCCGCTGAGATTTGGCAAGCGCATCATCTATCTGCTTCCGTGCGGTGATGTCCTCCTGAAGACATACGTAGTTGACCACCTTTCCGTCTTCACCTGCAAGGGGCGTTATGGTCGAAAACACCGTGCAAAGGGCGCCGCCCTTACATCTGTTTATGAACTCACCCTGCCAAGAGCGTCCCTCACGAAGGGCAGCCCAAAGAGAGTTGTATGTCTCCTCCGGTGTGAGACCGCTTTTGAGCATAAGCGGCTTATTTCCTATGGCCTCGGTCATGGTGTAGCCAGTAGTCTGCACAAACGCCTCGTTTACATATTCTATTACTCCAGTTGTACTGGTTATGATTACCATTATGGGGGAGGTTTCGATAGCGCTGCTGAGTTTCTTTATTCGAATATCGTCCTGCGTCTTGTGCCAGCGCTGCCGAAGTATTATGTAAAGCAACAACCCGAAAATCATACTGCCAATCACTACGACCGCTATTATGATTATGATATCTAACCTGGACGCCCACTTTGTTGTGTCCTGAATAACGACAAGCTGCCATAATCCGCCAATATCGTTCCAATCGAAAAAATCCCTGCTTATGGAATAACGCTTGCCGCCAATTACTGCTGATGTGTCCTCTATGTTAAATGGAAGCTGCTTTGGCGTGTTGTTGTCAAACATCTTGCCATAACGTTTTTCTTTTCTTATGTCTTCTATATGTTTTTTTGTTAATTTTTTTGTCGAGGCATAGAGCCACGAGTGTTCTGTTGTTGAATAGACAATGCCCTCTGGCGACAGCAACAGCGCTCTGCCGGGGAGGGCCTCTATGTACTTAATAATTACGGGGTCTGCCGGTATGCGCATAGTCAATGCGCCGATTACAGGGGTATTAACCGTTTCCCCATCATGTATCGGGGCTGATGTGTAGAAGACCTTATCGCCTGTGCTGATACTAATGGCGGGGTAAACGCTTAACTTGTTAGCCATAGCCTGTTTAAAATATGACCGCTTAGACATATCCATGCCAGTTGACCTCTTAACATCAGACTCATGGGCAACAATGACGCCGGAGGCATTTACAATAAATATGCCGTCCGCGCCAAACATGCGTTTAGCGGCAACCAGCCGCAACAGCGTGTTGTGGTCATCTCTCGGCAGCGTTTCCTTTGCCACTTCCTTTATCAGGGGTTCGTTTAAACCCATTAAAAGCGCTGCGCCCATTGCCTGTCCGTGCATAGTGTCGGCATGAAGGCGTGTAATCACATCCTTTAGCGATTGCAAGGTCTTGGCGCGCTCACGCTCATCAGCAGAGTTTATAACATCGTAAAGGATAAGGCTCAAAAGCGCCGCCGCCATTATCAGCGTAATCACAGTACATATCAAAGCACGGCGCAGCGCCGGAGTGTCTTTCATATTCAGAGTTGGCTACCCCTGTGAATAATTTACGGCCGTCTTATAATCAAATGACTATCCGGCACGCCGTATTATAACAATAAACCGCACCAGATATAAAGATAGCAGGGAAGCCCGGCCAGCGATTGCCGACGCTTTCATTATTATTATATTTATGTTATTATGAAGTGGTTTGCCTGAAGTATCGAATAAATATGTGGTTATTGATGGTTGTCGCTTCAGAGAAATGACAGTTATTAATAATATCTTTTTATAGTGACATTGTCCATATCTTTATCTTTCCTTACCGTTTTCCAATAATATCCCTTTTTTGTTTTATTGTCTATAGCAAAATATTCAAAAACCGAATCGCGGTATGCAACGTTAAAAGCGCGGCAGCGGTAAAACTTATAGTTCGAGCGATTTGGTTCACGAAGCGGCTCGAAAAATGGCTTTTGCAACTCATCAGGCCACCATGACGGAGACATTAATGAATATGGAAAGGCTGTCTTGCTCTCATCGACTTCTGTACAGTAGGTAGAAAACGTTTCATATCGAAAACTTAACCAGTAGTACACGCCTAACCAATATTTAGTACGGGCTTTTGTAAATACCTTGATATCATAGGCGTCTTTTGTAAAATTATCGAGTTTTATCAAGTCGGTTCCATCGTAATGAGCATTTAGTAGTACCTGATCGCTTTGGCCGGGCTCATTGAAGTACAGAGTCCGCCAACCAGACCAAATATAATAATCCTCGATTATGTCATCCTCGCAAGCCTTTATTAATATTAAAATAAATATTACGAAGTATATCAGCTTTCTGATTAAACTTATCAACAGGTTTTTGATATTTATTTTCATGGTTGTATTATACACTGTTACTATACAGATAGACAAGGGAAATTAATTTTGATTTGCATTGCTCACAACGACGTTATACTACAAGCCATTGTGAGCAATGGTG
>LNQR01000040.1 GCA_001541255.1 Candidatus Magnetominusculus xianensis | reverse complement strand
CTATCAAGAATCCTTGCTGAAGCCTTATTCGAAAGATTCAGCCTTATTGACATCCTCTCCTTTAAAAACTACTATGCCTCTAAAATCAGAAACCATATCTCCCAGCCTTCTTTATTTTAACCGGACACTACTGTTTTTGAATTGACACCACAATCTTTGCACTGGACAATATTATATCTATTTTGGCATACTACGTGCTGTGTATCGTCAGATTCGCAAATGTACATTTGATGAAATAACTATGGAAACAAGATGCCCCAAAAAGGCCTTAACTAAGTGGTTGGTCTGTTACTAAAATGAAACATACTGAAAAAGAAGGCTCACAGGAATCTGATTCAATATCTGGTCATGTTTCTGGCCCAATTTCGGGTATGATAAAATCATTAGGCCTCGTCTTCGGCGACATAGGCACGTCCCCAATCTATACGCTTACCGTCATAGTGCTTCTTACTAAGCCCACAGAAGACAACGTCATAGGCATCCTGTCACTGATTGCCTGGACCCTTGTTGTGCTTGTAATGATGGAGTACGCGTGGCTTGCCATGAGCCTGAGTAAAAAGGGCGAGGGCGGCACGGTGGTCTTAAAAGAAATCCTGACTCATCTGGTAAAATCAAAGGGCAAAGTTGCAGTTATCAGCCTTTTGTCAATCGTCGGCATATCGCTGCTCATTGGAGATGGCGTAATAACCCCGGCAATAAGCATATTGAGCGCCGTAGAGGGGTTGCGCCTGATTCCAGATTACGAGGCCATTAAGACAGAGACCCTTATAGCAATTGCCGCGGTAATAGCAATTCTCCTGTTTCTCTATCAGAGAAAAGGCACAGAGAAAGTTGCACGTGCCTTCGGGCCGTTGATGTTAGTGTGGTTTGCAGCCCTTACTGTGTCGGGGATTATCGCCCTGATGGAAATGCCTTCTGTGTTAAGGGCACTAAACCCGTATTATGGCATAAAGTTTTTAATCGAAAAAGGGGTAGGCGGCTTTTTTATCCTCGCTGAGGTAACGCTTTGTGCAACAGGAGGTGAGGCGCTCTACGCCGATATGGGACACCTGGGCAGGAGGCCAATCCTGCGCGCATGGTACTTCGTATTCTTTGCCCTGCTGATAAATTACTTCGGGCAGGGGGCATATCTGTTGCACCATCCAGACACAAAAAACGTCCTTTTCGAGATGATTTTCAGCCAGTCACGACTGCTCTATATACCGTTTTTAGTACTCAGCATCGCTGCCACTGTAATCGCCTCTCAAGCCATGATCAGCGGGATGTTTTCCATTGTCTATCAGGGCATCACCACGCGCGTTATGCCTATGTTCAAGGTAGATTACACGTCTTCAGAACTCAGGTCTCAGATTTACATCGGTTTTGTAAACTGGTTTTTGCTCGTTGCGGTGGTGTTTATCATGGTCTTATTCAAGGAATCAAGCAAGTTGGCAGCCGCCTATGGTTTGGCCGTTACGGGGACGATGACCTTAACGGGTATATTTATGACGTGGATATTCTATCTGAAGAAAAAATACGCACTATCGATAGTTTCCCTCTGTATTGCCTGTGTAGACATGGTATTTCTCCTGTCAAACACATTTAAGATACCTCATGGCGGGTATTGGTCTATAATTATTGCACTTATTCCTTTTTCAATTATAGTGATTTATATATCAGGACAGAAGAGGCTGTATAAACGCCTCAAACCCATGCCTCTTAAGGAATTTCTGAGAAGATACGAATTTGCTTATAAAGAAAAATGCAAAATCGAAGGCACCGTGCTATTCTTTGCCAGAGACATTGAAGTCATCCCGCCTTATGTTGAAGGGACTATGCTTAAGGCCGGTATAGTTTATGAGGACAACGTAATCGTCTCAATGATTCAGACAGATGAGCCATACGGCCTGATGGGGTGTGCAAATACCCCGGTTGCCCCCGGTCTTCGCAGCTTTACTATTAAAATGGGCTACATGGAGGTGTTTGACATGGAGGAGATGCTCATGGCACATGGTATCAACGAAAAGACTATATTCTACGGCATGGAAGATATCGTAACAAATAACTTCATCTGGAAGATATTTTCCATCATAAAACGCCTCACACCGTCTTTTGTGCAGTTCTATAAACTGCCCGCAGATAAACTCAGAGGGGTTGTCACACGTATTGAGATGTAATTTCTGGCGTCATTCTGTATGTTCGTTCCCACCCGGCAGCCATTCTCAGCCTTTATTTTACCAGCGCTCCGGCAGGGATTTCTCTATCTACTGTTATCAGCGTCAGCCCTTCGGAGTCCGAGGCGGCAAGCACCATCCCCTGTGACTCCACACCCATGAGTTTTGCAGGCTTGAGGTTTGCCACTATTACCACTGTCTTGCCAATCAGCTCCTCTGGCTTGTAGTGTTTTCCTATGCCTGCCACCACCTGACGCTCTTCACCGGAGTCAACCGTTAATCTGATAAGTTTATTCGAACCCTTGACGGCCTCAGCTCCCATTATCTTCGCTGTCTTGAGTTTTACCTTCGCAAAATCAGCTATATCTATAACATCTATTACGTTTTCCAAGCACCCCTCCTTTGAAGATGTCTTAGCAGCAGGCGGTTTACCGGAGGGCTGCGTCTTTGCTTCCGTTTCAATCCTCGGAAATAGCTGTTCTAGTTCCTGTATTTGCATTTCCTTTTCTGTCAAGCCCCATATGCTTACCGCTTGAAGGTTTACCTTCAATATATCTTCCCCTGTCAACCGGTTGTAAAGCCTGCCCATTGATTTAGGCATATACGGATAGAGATACAGGCTTACAAATCTGATACCCTCCATCAGTGAATACATCACTGTGCGCAGTCTGCCTGCTGTTTCATTATTTTTGGCAAGCACCCACGGCTTATTCGTATCAATGTATTTATTTAGATATGTTACGAGCGTCCATATCTCATCAAGGGCCTTGTGAAAGGAAAGCTCATCCAACTGACCATCGATTTTCGATAGAATCCCCTCAGCGAGGTCTTTTAACTCTGCCTCAACCGCGTCGGGCGTTGGTACCTTGCCGTTAAAAAACTTATTCAGCATAGCCAATGACCTGCTGACAAGATTCCCCAGGTCATTGGCAAGGTCGGTATTTATCCTGCCCGTCAGCGCCCCCTCAGAGAAATCCCCATCAAGGCCAAACGTTACCTCACGAAATAGAAAATACCTCATGGCGTCCGCCCCGTATCTTTCAACCATTTCAAACGGGTCAACTACGTTGCCAAGCGATTTTGACATCTTGCGGCCTTCGGTAGTCCACCACCCGTGAGCAAACAGACGCTTTGGAAGCGGTATATCAAGCGCCATCAGCATGGTAGTCCAGAACACCGCATGGGTGGTTAAAATATCCTTTCCCACCAGATGAACTGATGCTGGCCAGCAGCCTTTTTTATCAGCAGCCCCGTTAATAAGATATCGAGTTGCGGAGTAATAATTTATCAGTGCGTCAAACCACACATAGGTCACATAGTTTGTGTCAAACGGCATCGGCACGCCCCATGAGAGCCGCTGGCTTGGTCTTGATACACATAAATCCCCAAGTGCATTCGACCTTAAGAACCCCAGCACCTCGTTTCTCCTCGTTTCGGGCATTATGTAACCGGGATTGTCTTTTATATGCCTTACAAGGGCATCGTGATACTTTGACATCAGAAAGAAATAATTCTCTTCTTCTATTTTTTCAACTGGCCTGCCACACTCCGGGCAGTTCCTGTCCTGTACATCTTTATCAGTCCAGAAACGCTCATCATGCGTACAGTACCAGCCCTCGTAGCGCCGCTTTACAATCTCTCCCTTGTCGTAGAGCCGCTGAAGGAGTTCCTGAACTATCTCTATGTGGCCTGAGTCTGTAGTCCTTATGAAGGCATCATTTGTAATGTCAAGTTTTGCCCAGAGTGTTTTGTAATTCCCATGGAGCTGGTCTGTGTGCTCCTTTGGGGATAATCCGGCGTCAGAGGCGGCTTTAAGCACCTTCTGCCCGTGTTCGTCCGTACCTGTGAGGAAAAACACAGCATTGCCCATCAATCTGTTGAACCTTGCCAGTATATCTGCCGCAACCGTTGTATAGGCATGTCCGATATGCGGGACATCATTTACGTAATATATAGGGGTTGTTACATAAAAAGACTTCCCTTCCATGTTTAGAATATATCCTCCATTGGTGTCACTCTTTCTTTTTAGTCTTAAACTTCCTGAATCTCCATTTATTTTTTTTCTCGCCGGTTTCAGGCTTTTTCTCCTCTGGCGGCGTCCTGGTGTCTTTGGGCGAATCAGGAAGGCTCTCCTGTTTTACCTGTTCTTGTGCCGGGGCGCTTACACGGCCTTCTGCCTTTGCTGGCTTGACCTCAGATGTCTCTTTTGGGGCAGATGCGGTGGAACGCCTCTTTGTAAAGTACTTTTTCCTGTGGTCACGTTTTTTCGATATTTCTGCAGTGTTATCAACCTGTGATTCTGACGCCCCGCCGCCGTTTATATCTATTATAGCGGGTTGTTTGTCTTGCCTGTCACGGTATTTAGATTGTGACGGTTTGGGCATGTTAACATAAACATTGTCCTTCTCTTCTACAATGAAATCATCAAGAATCGTATCTTCTTTTATCACTATGGTATCCTCTGTCTGAAAATCTTCCACCTCAAAACCCAGACAGCACATTAGTCTGCCGCAAAGCCCTGATAATTTACCGGGATTTAAAACCAGGTCCTGCTTCTTAGCCATTCTTATAGAAATCGGTGCGAAATTCGATAGAAATGTCCGGCAGCAGACCTCCCTGCCGCAGATACCAATTCCCCCAATAATCTTCGTCTCGTCTCTTACGCCTATCTGACGCATTTCTATTCGTGTCTTGAATCTTGAGGCCAGGTCCTTGACAAGCTCTCTGAAATCTATCCTGCCGTCTGCCGTAAAATAAAACACTATGCGCCGCCTGTCGAGGGTCACCTCCGTATGTACCAGTTTCATAGGAAGTGCACGTGCAGTTATCCTCTCCAAACAGTATTCCCTTGTCTCCTGCTCAAGCAAGTCGTTGTCTGCCTTGGCGGTTATGTCCTCATCTGTAACACTGCGAAGGACTTTCTTGAGTTCCTTGTCGGCAGCTTCAATGGTCTTTTCTCCTATAACTATGTTTCCTATGGTCAGGCCAAAACTCGATTCTACTACGACGAAATCCCCTACATTCACGGTCAGCCCGTCTGTCTCGAAATCATATATCTTGCCGCATCTTTTAAATCTGATACCAACAACTGTAGGCATATTCAATAAACCCCTTCTTTAGGTGAATTATGATACGCACCATAAAGCGCATTAGCGCGGCCTCTTTCTGAAACACCAAACACGTCTCTCAGTTTTGAGGCTGTATAGTTAAACACAATACCCTTGTTAATATTCAGCGCAAAATATCTGCTCAGACTAAAAAATACCTCATAACAATCTACTATCACACTGATATCAGCAGCCTTACACAGAGCGGTAAACTCTGCCTTCTTGTCCATGTTTACTAAGGCTGTGTGCCCCAGTTTCAACGCTGCCATATCCCTAAGAAATACCATCGCGCTCTCAAACCACAGGGACATCTCCTGCCTGTCCTTCCATTGCTGCGTCTTCTTACCGCTTACCATTGCCGTAAACATCGCAAGCGCCCTGTCGCGCCCGTTTACAAGCGCTTCATTTAACACGGCCCTGGCACTTCCGTTTGACAGGCTGATTTGGTCGTCCGTTACCGCAATGCCATGTTTTTCAGCTATCGCACTAAGTACTCTAAAAGAAAGCGGCACAAAGGGTATCTTTACGCACCGCGATCTTATTGTGTCCAACAGTGCTTCCTCCATGTGGGTTATCAGCACGATTATGCTGCCAGCGGGGGGTTCTTCAAGGGTTTTCAGAAAGGCATTTCCTGCGCTGGGGTTCATCGCATGAGCATCTTTAATTATCACTGCCTTCCCCTTCCACTGCATAGCGCTGGTTGACAAAAACTCACCAGCCTCTCTGATTTGATCTATTTGAATGACCCTGCTCTGTTCCTTGTTTTGTTCAGACTTGACAGCCTTTGCTGCCTTGTCCTTAACATCGTCTTCCGGGGCCATGACCTTCAGGTCTGGATGCACAAGTGAGTCCGTGTTTTTACAGGAACGGCATTGCCCGCAAAAATTCCCCTCTCTTACGCAGTCACTATCTTCACAGTTCATTGCCTTTATAAATGAAAAAGCGGCAGTTGTCTTTCCCACCCCGCGCGGGCCGGTAAATAAATAAGCCGATACTATCCTGCCTGTCTTTAGCATCCCGCCAAGGATTCTCACAGCCCTCTGCTGCCCCATTAAGCCGTTTAACGGCATCTCAGCCTCTCCTCTATTGCCGCAACTATTGTCTTTGTGACAACGGCAGTATCTGCCGAGGCATTGACTATCTTAAAGCGTGCAGGTTCCCTTTTTGCTAATTCAAGAAACCCCGTGCGAACCTTTTCGTGAACGGTTATTGACTCCAGTTCAAACCGGTCTATCTTTTTTGCATCTTTATTTCTTCCAAGTCCAACACTGGGCGCCAGGTCAAGTAAGACAGTCATATCGGGGCGAAGACCTCCGGTTGCTGCCTTGTCGATTTCCATTACGAGGCGCTCATCAAGCCCCCTGCCATAGCACTGATAGGCCAGCGTTGAATCTGTAAACCTGTCTGTTATGACAACAGCACGTCTGTCCATAGCAGGGACAATGACCTCAGCCAGATGCTGTGCCCTTGCCGCGTTATAAAGCAGGAGTTCTGTCAGTGGAGCCATCTGCTGAAAACTCTTATCGAGTAATATTTCCCGTATCCTCTTGCCTATTTCACAGCCCCCCGGCTCATACGTTGCAACTACATCAATCCCCCCGGTGCGTAATTGCTCTGAGACCAAACGAACCTGAGTAGTCTTGCCCGCCCCCTCTATGCCTTCAATAGATATAAATATCGCTATTCCCTCCCTGAATCACCCACTACTGCGGGCTGCGTAAGGAGGAATTCCTTCAATCCCTTAAGAATGGTAAACACCTTGTCTGATTCCTCAGTGCTTAACGAACCAGTACCGCATGACGGGGTAAGCATAATGTTAGAAACAAGTGAGCTATCATACTTCTGAAGCCTCTCGAAACAGTCCATGAATTTCCTCTTTATCCCATCGGCGTCTTCTGTCCTTATTGCTTCAGTCGTAGGGACGATACCCCAGGCCATTGTCCCGCCTGTTGCAATATAATCGGCCATCGCCTCACGATATATCTCTATGGTGTTAAAATACCCATATGCATCAAAATTCACTATATCCGGCTTAACGTCAAAGACCATAGGCCAATCACAGTTGCCGCAGCAGTGCAGGCCGGTGACTGCCCCGGTTTGTTTCACGCCATCGATTGTTTCCTTTAAAAGCCTCTTGATTTCTACCTCAGAAATCCCTAAATACGTACTTGAGCCGATCGAAGACAGCACCGGTTCATCGATAAAAATTACTACATTGTCTGCCAGTTCCTTAAGTTTATCCACCTGCCACGCGGCCTTTGAGATCAGCAGCATGATAGCGATTTCCCTGAGTTCTTCGTCATAGAAAATGTCTCTGCCGTCACGGTCTTTTAGTCCAAGGGTAAATGTTAGCGGGCCTGTTATATGACCTTTGACAAATGGAAGTTTTTTGCCTGCTTTCATAAGCGGCATTTTTGGTATTTCCATGAGCATTTCATAAAACCCGGCGGCATAGGGCTCCGATATGGCAGAAACTGGTCTTTCCGTATTGTATGCCTCATAGAATTGCCTTAGCGGGGTGTCGTCGTCTGCTCGTTCTATCCATACGCGTTCTCTTGAATCATCGATTTTTACAAATGGCATCCCCTCTGTGTACTGCAGTATCATGGATTCGGTGAAGGCCCGCCTGGGCAGTTGAGGCCAAAACGGGATATCAAAGTGTTCTATTATCGCAGCGCACGCTCCTCGTATCGCCTCATGGGGCAGACTTCCAATACCGGTTGTTGTAAATTTAGGAAATATCATAGTTAGATAATAACCTATCAGGGCTGGTTGTTACAAGTGCTACCGCCAGGGCAAACGCATTAGAAACTTACACCCGCTAATCCCTCTCCTGGATTCCCGCTTTACCGTGAAAATCCTACGGAGCTAAGACACACAACTCCCCCTACCGTCTATTGACAGTTTTTTTGATGATGAATCTACGCCTTTTT
>LNQR01000039.1 GCA_001541255.1 Candidatus Magnetominusculus xianensis | reverse complement strand
AGAAAGGGGGGTGCTATTATGACACAGTCTGGAAAGCAGGAATCCAGGAGAGGGATTAGCGGGTGTAAGTTTCTAATGCGATTGCCCTGCAGCCCTTACCACATTGGCATAATTTTTTGAGGCGATGTGTTATAATCTACAGACAGAAGGTATCACCGTGTGGGTTCACATGGAATTATCACATCACAGGAATTCAGGTTAACGGGGATTGTTCGCATATATTGCAAAAAAACTTGCCCTTTTGGTGTTGCTACTACTTGGAATTACGTTCATTACGTTTTCTATTGTCAAACTATTACCCGGTGACCCAGCCTCCGGGCTTATCGGGCAGCACGCAGACCCCGAAGACATCAAGCGTATCAACCACGCCCTCGGTGTTGATAAACCATTCATCACCCAGTTCATGGGATACGTTACACTCCTTGCCCACGGTGACCTCGGACGCTCATACTATACTAACCGCGATGTGCTAACCGAAATCATGCGTAAACTGCCCAATACAATATACCTTGCTGCTGCGGCCATGTCGATTGCCATTGTTGGCGGCCTCGCACTTGGCTTTGCCGCCGGGCTGAGAAAGGGCAGCACTGCCGACAAGCTCTGCTCGGCACTGTCACTAACCGGCCTTAGTCTGCCCGTGTTTTGGAGCGGACTCGTGCTGATTATCGTTTTCAGCCTAAAGCTCCGTCTCCTGCCTCCTTCGGGGACGGGCGGCGCCAGATTTGTCATTCTTCCGGCTGTTGCACTGTCGCTGCCAGTGTTGGCAAGCATTGCCAGAATCACGCGCTCATCGGCGATTGAGACACTCTCGATGCCCTTTGTCCGTGTGCTTCGAGCTAAGGGCATGAAAACCTGGCGTATAAATTATATTCATCTTCTGAAGAGCATTTTAATCCCCCTGGTCACCGTGATTGGCCTTGACTTTGCCAGTTTTTTAAACGGTGCGGTGCTGACAGAGACCGTGTTCGGGTGGGATGGGATTGGCCGCTTTACCGTTGATGGTATATTAAAACGCGATTACCCTGTGATTTTGGGGTGTATTATTACGGGGACGTTTATATTTGTCGTAGTTAATACGCTTGTGGATTTGTCATACCAGTTGGTTGACCCACGGGTGAGGATTGTTAAAAGGTAAGATGTTTTCAAAAGCGCCCATAATTGTGTTAGTGTTCATTGCAGCGGCAGTGGTGTTTGCGCCATTTTTTACGCAATACGATCCTGTCTCTATTAATCTCGATGAGATTAAGGCTGCGCCATCGCTTAGTCACCCGTTTGGGACTGATTGCAAGGGCAGGGATGTGCTGGCGCGGGTTCTCTATGGCGGCAGGATATCGCTTGGCGTGTCGTTTGCTGCGGCGTTGGTATCGCTTTGCATAGGGTTTAGTGTGGGATTGATTTCAGGTTATTACGGCGGATGGACTGATACGCTGTTTATGGCGGTTGTGGATTTGACGCTGGCGTTTCCCTCGCTGCTGCTTGCCATTGGCATATCAGTAGTGCTGCCTCCTACGAAGTTTACCGTGATGGCGGCAATTGCCCTTGTTGGCTGGGCGTCGTTTGCGAGGCTTATCAGGGGGCAGGTGCTTAAGGTCAAAGAGATGGCCTATGTCGAAGCGGCGCGGTCTTTGGGGGCGGGTAATTTACGGGTCATAGCCGTGCATATCTTCCCACAATGTCTGTCTCTGGGGCTGGTCATATTGGGAATAAAGTTCAGCGGTTATATTTTAACGGAGGCATCGTTGAGTTTTCTTGGACTTGGGCCGCAGCCCCCAACACCAAGCTGGGGTAATATGATAGGAGAGAATAGGGCGTATATACTTTCAGAGCCGTGGATGGTGCTGTTTCCAGGGTTGGCAATCGCAGCTACGGCGCTGTGTTTTAACTTATTCGGGGATTACATGCAGGAGAAATTCTCAAATCAACTTGACAGACAGATACGCTCCTAATCAGTCACTCTTAATCGGGTGTTAGTCTTCCCTCATCTTCTCTTCTTCTTCCTGTTCGGTCTTGCAGTCGATACACAGCGTGGTTACAGGACGTGCCTCAAGGCGTTTAATGCTGATCTCTTCACCGCAGTTCTCACACAACCCATACGTACCCTCTATGATACGCTCCACTGATAAATCTATTTTTTTGAGCAGTTTTTGCTCACGTCCTTTTAGTTTAAGCATAAAATTCATATCGATTTCCGCGCTGGCCTGGTCTCCGAGGTCGGGAAATGATATTGTGTCCGGCATGTTGTTCTTTACAGATTCAGCCCCGCTTAAGAGCTGCTGTCTCATATAAACTAATTTATTTTTCACCCTGAGAATGGCCTCTTGTCTTTTGTCAGGCTTCTTACTAACTTTTGTCGATTTCTCAGCAGTTTTTTTGTTTGACATCTTTAATAAAACCTCTTTTTATAAGTGTTTATTTGGTAACTATCAATAATAACAAAATGAGAAGTCTTTAGTCAAGATAAACCCTGAGGCTTAATCTTATTTTTTATCACCCAAAGATGCACCGTCCATCTCGTCAGGGCAAACGCATTTGAAAAATTACCGTGAAAATCCTACTATAATACTCCCCAAAAACTGGGCAAAGGGATAAGGTGGATGATAGTCTGTCGGAATTAGAGGAGAACGACAGATGAAGAAAATACGAAAAGCACATGACGGAGCATTTAAGGCAAAGGTTGCCATTGAGTCGGTAAAAGGAGAGCGGCACAGCTTACCTCACATCCATGAGCCTCTTGGATACCTGACACCACATGAGGTGTATTTCGGCGAAACATAACTAACAGTAGACAGACTGATAATTTAATCCAGAGACTAATTTTTTGTCTTGACAGTTGGGAGGGGTATAAATCCCAGGCAGGGTAATTTTGTTATATACAAGGCTGGTGTTGTGCCAATTTGAGGTGCCTTTAAAAATCAAGGACTTACGATGAGAACAAATTTCCCTGCATTGCGGCCGCTTGTGTATTGATAAAATAGTGGTGTATACTAAGGGCAGGTTGAGTTGCACATGAGATTCTCTGCAAAGCGCGCGTTATGGATATCATAAAGAGGATAATAAAATATAGACAGCTGTTTATTGTACTGGTGTGGAGGGAATTTGCAGTCAGATACCGCTATACGATAATCGGCGTCATGTGGGCGGGGCTGCAGCCGCTGTCGATGATGCTCCTGTTTACGTTTATTTTTACTTATATTATGAAAATACATGTCTCCGCTTACCCGTCCTTTATTTTCTACTTTGCCGGGCTGATACCGTGGACTTTCTTTGCCCATTCCATCAACTCCTCCATCCCTTCGTTGACAAACCACTATCAACTTATTACGAAGATATATTTCCCTCGTGAGCTGCTACCGCTCTCCAGCATTGCCACTGCATTGCTGGATTTTGTTATCTGTGCCGTGATTCTCTTTGTATTTATTGTGATTTATCAAATCCCGTTGACATGGAATGCCCTGTGGCTCTTCCCTCTGGTAGTCTTGCTTGTTGTATTTACCACTTCTGTGTCACTGTTTCTAGCCGGTCTGAATGTTTACTACAGGGATGTCAGGCTTGCGTCAAATTTTCTCATTCAACTGTGGTTTTTTATGTCTCCGGTCATGTACTCGGTGGATTCGCTGGGGACGAAGATGAAGCTGATGTTATTTCTCAATCCCCTTACCTTTATCATTGAAAACATGCGAAGGGTGCTGCTTGAGGGCAGGGGGATAGTGCTTTGGCAGATGGCGTTTGTGTGCGTGGTCATCGGTGTGTTTTACGTTGTGCTGACTAAGTTTTTTATAAAAATAGAAAGGGCCTTTGCCGATGTCATCTGATGAGTATACCCTCAAACTTGATGGGGTGTGGAAGAAATATTCAACTACAGATTTTTTTCACAAGTCAATTCGTGAGGAGATTGTTGGTCTGTTCAACCGGAAAAAGGACGACACTCTAAGCAAAGATGAGTTCTGGGCGCTGAGAGACATTAATCTGGAGTTTAAACAGGGGGATGTTGTTGGATTATATGGTACAAACGGTGCCGGTAAGACCACGATTCTTAAGATAATCTCCTCGATTACATATCCAACCATAGGCAGCATAACGGTAAACGGCACAGTTGCGCCTCTCATAGAGGTCGGAGCAGGCTTCCACCCCGACCTGACAGGCCGTGAAAATATCTACGTCAACGGCACAATCATTGGTATGCAGATAAAGGAGATAAAAGAAAAGATGGATAACATCATCGCATTTTCAGAGCTGGCTGCGTTTATAGACATGCCCGTAAAGAAATACTCATCAGGCATGTACCTGCGGCTCGGATTTGCTATAGCAGTAAACAGTTCCGCTGGGATTTTGCTTTTTGATGAAATAATGTCGGTAAGTGACGGGGCATTTCAGCAAAAGTGTATTGATAAGATAAAGGAATTAAAGCGTGAGAACCGGACAATCGTCATGGTGTCACATAATTTGAGTCTGCTGCGTGAGACGGCAGATAAGATTTATCTTATTAAAGATAGCACTGCTGTGCCAATGTCTGCTGGATAGTGGGGCAGTTTGACTATAGAATTTGAGGTATGGTAGTATAAATAAATGAATTTATGAGGAGAGACTATGGAAAAGAAAGTTTTTATCTTTTGGGATAACTCAAATATTTTTATAAGCGGTAGAACAGTAGCATCTGAAAAGGAAGGTGAAGATGCATCTTATCAATTAAGGCTTCAGTTTAATAATATTTTGGAACTTGCAAGCGCCGGACGCGATATAGAATGTGCAATAGCAGTTGGTTCTGTTCCTCCTGAGTTGCGTCACGTTTGGAATAAAATGGAGCAATCAGGAATAAAAGTTGAACTACATGAGAGAGGTTTAGATTCAAATAAAGAGCAAGCAGTAGATCAGGCCCTCCAAGTTCATATGCTCAGAAAGGCTTTTGACTACAATGGAACCCCGGGTATAGCTGTAATGCTGACAGGGGATGGTCATGGTTTTCTAGATGGCGTAGGTTTTCATGCTGATTTAGAAAGGATGCATAAGAAAGGCTGGGGAATTGAAGTTATCGCATGGGAAAGGACTTGTAATTCTAAATTAAAAAAATGGGCTTCAGAGGTTGGTACTTTTATTCGTCTTGAGGATTACTATGAAAGCGTAACGTTTCGTGACGATTATAATGGGGTTATCCGCAGGTCTAAACCATTAAATCTGGATAACAGGATTAAATCAACTTAATTTGTTCTTCTACTACTGCCTGTCAATTGCATTTGATAAATAAGTCCTAAATCAAGTAAAATTAGTTATGGGTTTATGGGAGCTTAATAAAACATCCGGCTGGTACTGCTATGCGCCTTGCGATTGATGCGACAATATTAGAAGACGCGCGTCCTTCTGGCATTGGGACGGCAGCTATTAATATTGTTAACGAGTTGGCCTCTATACACGATGACCTTATAGTGTGGACTGTCGATGATTCCATGTTAAGGGTTGACAGAGGACGGCTGCATAAGGTATTCATAAACTCGCGGCGGTTACTTGGCAATAATATATATATGGCACGAGCCGCGTGGACGCAGTTTTTCCTTCCAGCGCTCATAAAAAAGGCAAAGGCCGATGTGTTTTATACCCCCATACCGGAGGGAATTTTCTATCCACCACTGCCGCACCCTATGCCTCAAATAGTTACAGTCTATGATATTCAGCCTATCCTCTATAAGAGCAATGTCCCGCTAATGAGGTATCTGAGTTTTAAGTACAGGCTCCCACTTGTGTTTCGAAGCGCCAGAAAGCTCATCGCAATGTCTGAAAATACGAAAAAAGATATAATCAAACACTATGGAACTGCTGCCGGGAAAATTGAAGTAGTCCACGGCGCTATCAACAGCGGGCATTTCAAGCCCCCGGCCCCTCACAGCAAGGCAGCAGTGCTTGATAAGTATGCCCTCATCGAGGGCAGGTATTTTCTATATGTCGGCAGTGTGCTGCCATCGAAGAACATTGAAACACTGATAGATGCCTTCAGTTCCGTCAGCAAGGACTATGCGCTTGTCATTGCTGGCAGAAGACCAGACCAGGCATATGAGCGGCGCTGTAACGCTATGATAAGAGACCGCTTAATCAGCAATGTAAGATTCCTTGATTACGTGCCATATGATGAACTCCCTGCACTCTATAATGGCGCATGTGCCAATGTGCTGGTGTCGCTGATAGAGGGGTTTGGACTTCCACCGCTTGAGGCGATGGCCTCGGCAACGGCAGTGATAGTGTCCAATAGGGGGAGTTTGCCAGAGATTGTTGGTGATGCAGCGATTGTCGTTGACGCCATGAACATAGGAGAGATTGCACAGGCGATGAGGCGTCTTGCCAGTGATGAGGCCCTGCGCTCAGGGCTTATTAAAAAAGGGTTGGAGCGTGTGAGGAAATTTTCATGGAGGAGCACGGCAGAGCGGATACTTGCGATATGTAAAGAGTCACTTTAATTATATATATAAAATTATTCATTAATAATCAGTATAGCGAGGTATATAAGATGAGAGTTATGGTCACCGGTGGCTGTGGATTTCTAGGCTCACATGTCTGTGAGTATTATGTCAAAATGGGCGCTGATGTCATTTCATATGACAATATGACAAAGCACGAACTCCTGAGGACGGGGTTTGCCACTGATGAGGCTCGTACATATAATCTCAAATATCTTAAGCAATTAGGTGTGAAAATCGTTACAGGCGATGTGCGAAATTTTGATGAACTGATTGACAATGCTGCATGGTGTGATTATATCATTCACACGGCGGCACAGCCCGCTATGACAATAGGCTGGGAAGACCCGCGCCTGGATGTAACGACAAACGTGCTTGGCACATTCAATATACTGGAGGCGGCCAGGAAATTAAAAATCCCGGCCGTAAGCTGTGCCACTGTCCACGTATATGGAAATAAGATAAATGAGACACTCAGAGAAGGACAGTTAAAATATGAAAGAACCCCCGATGCTATCGGCGAGACACACCCCACGCTGGAGGGAACTCTTACGCCCCTTCATGCCTCAAAAGCAGCGGCAGATATATATGTGCGTACCTACATAGATACATACAAGACCGAGGCGGCCAGTTTTCGTCTGACTGGTATATACGGCACAAGGCAGTTCGGAGGCGAGGACCATGGCTGGGTGGCAAACTTCGCCATTCGCAGCATCCTCCGGCGTCCTATAACGATATTCGGCACGGGCAAACAGGTTAGGGATATAGTCTATGCCGCTGATGTGTGCGAGGCCTTTAACGCATTTTATAAGACCAGAAGGCCGGGCATCTATAACATCGGAGGGGGCAGAAAGACCGCCATATCTCTTTTGAAATGTATAGAAATCCTATCAAAAATTAATGGAACGTCACCAGAGGTACGCTTTGCCCCGGACAGGCACGGTGACCTCAGATACTTTATATGTGATATAGAAAAGGCGCAAGGACAGCTTGGCTGGTCACCAGCAGTGATGCCGGAAGAGGGCATATGGATGCTTGTTGAGTGGATAAAAGACACTGGCCTGTTCTTTATCGATAAGGCGGTCAAGTGAAAGCATTAGTCTTGGCAGGTGGCCGTGGCAACAGGATAAACGAGCTGTCGTCTGCACGCAACAAGTGTATGATTAGCATAGGCGGCAGACCTGTCCTTGACTATGCCCTTGAGCGCGCCGTTAGTGCAGAAGTCGTGGAAATAGTCCTCGTTGTTGGTTACAAGGCTGAGGAGATAATAAACACCGTCGGAAATAAATACAAGGATACGCCTGTTAAGTACGTCATTCAATGGGAGCAAAAGGGTCTGGTTCACGCAATGGAATGTGCTAAGGACACGATAGCCGGTTCGGATTTTATTTTGTTTCTGGGCGATGAGCTTATGGTAAATCCAAGGCACCGGCAGATGATAGAGGAGTTTAACCAGGCCGGTGTATTTGCCCTCTGTGGTGTCCTGTGGGTTGAAGACACAGAGTTGATAAAACGCACATATACGATGATAAAAGACGAAAGCGGGCGCATATACCGTCTTGTGGAGAAACCCAGAAATCCATTAAATAACTTCATGGGCACAGGCAGCTGTGTATTCAAAAACGAGATATTCGACTACGCCGCAGTAACGCCGATTCACCACCAGAGAAAGGAAAAGGAACTTCCAGATTTGATTCAATGTGCTATTGATGATGGTAAGACGGTGAAGTCTTTTGTAGTTTGTGACAAGTATGCTAATATAAACTCATTTATAGATTTGAGTGAAGCGGAGGGGTTTCTTAAATGAGGGTCTTAATAGTACAGCCGTCGATGAACATATATGGCGGGCCGGAGCTGGTTATTGTCAAATTGGCCGAGTACCTCGCTAATACTGGGATTGAACATGCCCTGCTTACGACGAACATCCTGCCAGAGATTGAAAAAGACCTCTCCTGCACCCCGATATTTAAATCACCCTATAAGCACTCAAAGAACTGGGAGTTTGATGTATTAAAAGACATGTGGCTGCTGAATAATGGCGTAAGGCAGCGCGCTAAAAAATATGACATAATAAATATACATAATTTTCCCGCTGAATTCTCTGTTTTTCCTATATCGAAGCCTGTTGTCTGGGTATGTCACGAATCACCCGATGTATATCTCAGTAAGTTGTCAAGGGAACATGCAAGACCGACCGTGTTAGCTCAAAAGGTTTTTTATGCCGCTGACAGGCAAATTGTCAAGCGATACGTCAAGCGGGCTGTAGTCCCGGATAAATATAACGCTGGGAGATTTCAGAGTATCTACTCGATGACCCCTCATGTTATTCCTTATGGTATAGACTATGATTTTTTTGCGGCAGCGCCGGATGATTTTTATGTCAAACGAAACGGCGACTTTATCGTCCTCCATGTAGGGAATTTGTCAGAGTTCAAGAATCAAAAAGAGAGCATCAGGTGTGTTAAGCTGTTGAAGAAAGACATTCCAGGCATAAGACTGGTTATTGCAGGATTTGGCGATGGCGCTTACATAAACGAATTAAAGAGTATTGTGCAGGAGGAAGGTCTGCTGGAGCATGTCCTTATAACCGGTCACGTAAACAGGGACAGGTTAAAGGTGTTCTATCATCGCGCGGATGTGCTTCTTCACCCGATAAGGCAGCAGGGCGGATGGATGACCCCGTTTGAAGCCCTGGCAGCCGGTACCCCGGTTATCGTATCGAAGGACATGACAGCCTCTGATATAATAGTAAATGAGGGGATTGGAGTTGTCACTGACGATTACACCGCAGCGCTCTCAGAGGTATATCAGAATCTAAGAAAACACAGAGAGGTTGCCACATCAGGCAGGCTTTTCATAAGAAATCACCTGCGCTGGGACAATTTCAGCGCTGGGATGGTAAAGGTATTTCAGGAGGCCTTACATACACCATAGTAGAACCAACTCGAAGAATGAGGGCTCTGCCCTCAAACTCCCGGCAGGGAACTTGTCCCCTGCACCCCATCTATACGGGCTATACGGGGCTTCGCCCCTTAATAACATCAACCGGCTGACCGCCGTGATTTATCTAACACCTCAGGTGCCGCCACAGCCGATTGTCACCTTTTCACCTTCGACGATAACCGGCACTTCCCTGACCCCGTTTGAGTGCTTAAGCATGGTCGCCATGTGTTTAGGGTCTTTTAGTACATCGATATATATGGCTCTGTTACCATAGACCGACCTGGCCCGCTCAGTGTAGGGTCAGCCAGCCTTGCCGTAGATGATTACCTGTTGTTCAGACATGATTAGTATTATATCAATCAGTATGATATTTTGCAAGGGTTTTTATGCAAATATGCAAAATAAGTTGATTCTCTGAAGCAGACATACTAAAATTGATTTTGAAATTGAATATATTAGGTGATGTCCTATATAATTTCATTCATGGAATAGAGGCACAGGTTGTTAATGATACTAATTTAGGCCAATATTCTTTTTGATGATACGGAGTTAATCCTAACTGAACGGCTTGATTTAATAGCTCTTGATCAGTCATCTCCATTAACATTGTTATTGGATCATAATTTTTATCGATTAAATATTCTATAAAAGGGATTGCAATTTCTTTTGCAATACGCTTACCTTGAGATACTATCTCATTATTGATAGGAAATACTAATTTTTGCAAAAAATTATCTTTTAATGCAGTTCTTATTTCTGGGAACTCTGGCATTTCTATAAATAGCTTTTCATTTTGATTGAATTTATTAATAAAAGTAGAAGCATATTTGAAAACTATATCTCCAAATTCAATTGTAAAGATATCAGGATTATCTGTGTATAATTTACTCAAATATGTAACTAAATACTGAAACTCCTCTCTATCGTTATCAAATCCTAAATAGTTTGAAACTATTTGAGGTAAAAAATCTGCTGACACACCTAATGTTGTAATAGCAAATAATGGATCTTCTATAAATCCCTCTGTGGCGTCAGCTGCATAAACTATTTGAGATTCAGGAGAGCTATGTGTCTTTTTTTCTATCACAGATTGCAAATCAGCGATATAATCATCAGGGATATGATCCTTACATAACTGTAAATATTTATGTATATTATTAGATTGATTAAACTGTATTATTTTTTCTACATTATGTGCAAATGGTAAACGGTTAATATCATGAAAATATGCAATAAACAAAGATTTATGTGGATCTCTTTTAGGAAACATTGTGAGTAGCCATTTGGTTAAATTAACTACTCGTAGAATATGATTGTATCTACAAAATGTTTTCACTCGATAATCGTCACCAAGTATGCTAATAAATCCTGTAATTCCTTTTTGTCTTTCAAGTTTATGAAATAAATCAGGAAAATCACCTCTAAGAGAGTTGTCTATTTTAGTAATAGTTTTAATGTCCATATTTTTTCCAATAGTACCATTGATTTCCACTTGGCCATACCAATGATAATCTTATTGCTTTAGATACGACAGGTTTTCCAATAAGGTGAGTTAAAAATGTAAGGTCTTCCTGGTAAACTGATTCGTTAATAATTTCAACACAATCAGCATTATCTATAATATTTTCTTTTTTAACTCGTAGTGTTAGCAATATTGCTTGAATATTATCTTCTATTCTCCAATTTGTCTTTAAGTCATGACATATAGCAAGTTGTGAAGAAGGACAATAGCTATAAGGAGGACAAATATCATTACGAAACATTGAGCCGTTATAATCTGCTTTGTTTTGTAAATAACTGATTGCACATGATGTATGTAAGTATAATTCATACTTTGATTCCTTAGCAATATTCACTATCGTATCAGGTTTAGGATAAAATAACTCATAACCTTCCTGATCTATATTTCTATAATTAAACATTCCTTTTCTTTCCAAATATGTATGCAGCTTATGATTCCTATCATTCTTAATAAATTTATGCATATCAGGCGTTATTTTTAAACCAGCAATTACAGAACAGTCATAAATATCTTTAACTTTATAAATACATTTTTTAATGTCTACATCATTACTTATTGCAATGTCAGTAACTGGCCTCCAATAATGAATCATAAATACATTATTTATTCTATGTTTATTAATATAGTCTTTTATTATTTTAGCTGATTTGATCCGCTCATCATAATCAAGAACGTTAGGTTCGTATTCTCTTCCAAGAAAAGAAATACTATTGAATATGTAAAAATAGCAAGATGCATTGCTCATTATTTCAATCAAATCAATTGGAATAGGTTGCTTTGTTATTAATACAATAGATTGACGATTTTGTGTTTTAGCATGATGTGACAGGAATTGCTTTAGAATATCTATGTTTCTCATCATATCTGTCTTATTCCCTATTGAGATGGGCACTTTTGCTATCTTTTGGGAGTAAACACCACTAACATTATGATATTGCTTATAAAAAGAATAATTATGTAATTTACTATAGATAATTTCAATATTTGGATCAGACCTTAAATGTTCGATTGGAATTATTTGTTTAGGTGTAGTATTTTCCCATCCGTGTGGAGACAAGAAACAATATGTGCATCTTCCCGTACAACCAATTAACGGATCAAAAGCAAACCAAGAGTCATGAAGTTGAACTATCTGGTATTCAAATAAATCAGGATGACATTTGTTAAAATCTTCTTTATATTTATGAATCTGCGTTCTATATTCACTAAGTGGTATCGAAGTATACCAAAGCAATAAAAATTGTTCTGAAATCGTCTTATATAAATTTCTTTCACAAATTTTATGATCGTTACAAGCTTCACAAATAGAATTATAATGATAAATTATGTTTGAACAATCCTTACCTAACAGATTATCGACCTGAACTTCAAAGATGTTGAGCCCCTTTCTTAATCTATCTAGAAAACGAGCGGATAGATAAGGTTCATAGAACAGACGATATTTTCCAATAAGTATGGTTCCATCTGTAGCAGTATTGCATATCCTGACTTCTAATCTGTCTTCAGATATATTGTTTTCTCTTAATCGCTCTTTTAAAAGTTCTATGCCTTCAAGGCATTTTATAAAACGTTTATAGTTTTTTCCTTTTTCTAATAAGTCTAATTCAATTTCAGAAATACCATTTCGAAGATTAGAGAAATTCTCAGCAAAATATATTTTTCGTGCTTCTAAGGAATAAGGATTTAATAGAATAACCTGTATTTTGCTGCTTGTCGCTTGTATTCGTTTCAATATGTGTTGAAAAAAAAGACCTTGTTTTTCATCAGGTCTTGGATAACTATCCCCTGGATTCAAATATGAATTTCCTGAGTGAGCTAACAGATATATGTCACCTTCATCGTTGTTGAGAAAATCTATCTTATCATTATTTCTATCACTATTCTGTTCTTGTGTATATATCTTTGTTATTCCAACATTTTTCGTTTTTAAAAAATCGTATTTGTGATTATTAATAATATTATGCTTCTTTACAAGAGCATTGCAATAATATATTAATTGATTATATATCTTGTCTTTAAAACCAGTATCATCATGATAGGTGATCCAAGTAATCTTTCTTTGCATGCGCTTAAAAAACTTTTTCACTTTCACGAAATCATTTGCTGCAGACTGAGGAATATCACGTATACATTTAAAAAAAATCAAATAAGGACTTGTCTGTGTAGCTTCCCATTGATTTTGTGCTTTTTCAAACTCTTCTTCAGTCCCTGACCCAAAATGTTCTGTTGGTGTTCCGAACTTAGACCAAAGTATTCCAATAAAAATATCAGCTTCACCTGGTTTAAGTTGTGTATTAATATTATTTTGCGGTGTACCCCAACCTGAAGTTAAATCGTTTTCCCATCTATATAAATCCAGATAATAACGAGGTTGATGGTTTCGTCCATCTTGTGCATTAATTCTTTGTACAGTCTCGGCAACATACCCCCTTTCCAAACAAACATCTGACGGAGATGCAAGAAATACTTTAATTGTTATTGATTTTTCCATAATTTCTCTCTAAATCAAAATGACTGATTTGATAGAACATTAATTTTATCGTATCATCATTCTATTTCCATTTTTACTTGTTATCTGTATATGGCATTATAAAACCCAAAGTATATGTTTGGTATATACATATAAATAGCCTAAATATATTAGAATATAGTATACTATATAACTTGCCACTTAATTTGTCAAGCACTTTCGCGCCCAGGGCAAACGCATTTGAAAAATTAAGCTGAGATTGCCTATCATTTGGCTCTGATCGATGGTTTCCTGGATTCCAGCTTTCCAGACTGTGTCATAATAAAACCAGTCATGCCCCCCCCATTCTTTGAGGGGGGCATGAGTCTGCTGCGGAGGTGCGGGGTATCAA
>LNQR01000038.1 GCA_001541255.1 Candidatus Magnetominusculus xianensis | reverse complement strand
TCCCTTTGGGGGCTGGACTATGAAAAATATAAGGACTTGCTGTAACATAAAAAGGACAATTTTTTGTCTTGACAAACGGGTCCACTATAACCCTTGTCCAATGCCAATAACAGATAGTTTTAAATTATTACGCGTGGAAGTTTGTGGTGGCATAGCATCAGGTAAAACTACATTTGCTGCTTTATTGAGCGACAAGAGATTCAATCCATTGCTTGAAGACTTCAGGTCTAACCCCTTTTGGGTGGCTTTTTACTCTGACCCGGGCAAATATATTTTTGAGACGGAAGTTTCTTTTACTCTCCAGCACTATCACCAAGTAAAAAAAGAATCCGCACGGGGTAAAATTAACATTTGCGATTTTTCATTTTTGTTGGATAGCGCATATGCTAATGTTGGCCTTCAGGGTTCCCAGTTGTCGACCTACTTGACTGTCTATGAAGAGATTAAACGGGAGTTGTCACCGCCGCTCCTTGTAATCCATTTGAATTGCGATGCTGAGACGGAACTGAAAAGAATACGATTTAGGGGGCGTGACATTGAGAACCCAATAACCCTTGATTTCTTAAATTCTCTTAATCTGGCCGTCGAAAAAGAGGTACAAAAGGCAGCAGAAGAGACAAGGGTAATTTCAGTAAACAGCGCCCAAAAGAATTTTGCTGATATCGATGATATAAAAGAAGAAATACTAAATCTGATGACAACTATTTTATTGTAGCTTATATATGGATCCCTAAAATGGAACAATCGTTTACAATAGACCCACAGGTATTTCTACCTTATACCTTCCCCATCAAATGATCAATTTTCTGCCATATCAATGAACATGGCACGAGGAAATTTTTACTTGTAACCGTTATAGACATCTGTGATTTTACTTCGTCCCATTCACCTCTTAACTTTACCCCTGAATCATGCGTATCTATATCCCAAGGGCCGTCTGTATCTCCGATTATATCCGCATTCCCTTCCCTTAACTTATTAAGGATAAAATCTACTTTCTCTCTTGTAATATCATCGTATACATGCACATCTTCACATCCGCCCATTTACCATTTCCTCCTATTTACTGTCAGTTTAATACAATACTGTGGTAGTGTAAATCATCTTATATGAAATCATATGGCAAGTGCTCTAATGATTTTAAATTCTCTCTGACCGTTACTGTATTCGGGTGGTCGGCGCCGTAGGTTTCTGTGAAAATTTTTAGCGCTCTTTTGTAATATTCCAGACCTTTTTCCCTGTCTCCTTTCTCGCTCCATGCTGAACCCAGGTTGTTTAAATCCCGTCCTACGCTCTGGTGGTTTTCTCCATGTACGATAGTGTCTATTTTTAGCGCTATGCCGTAATAATCTATTGCCTTTTGTAAGTCTCCCAGCGTCCTCCATGCTAATCCCAAATTGTTATATCTTGTGGCTACCGAGGCGTGTTCCTCCCCAAATACGCTCACGTCTATCTTTATCGCCTTCATGTAGTAGTCTATCCCCCGGTATACAAAACCCAATGAACACCACGCCATCCCTATGTTGTTATAGTCTACCGCGATGTCAGGATGGTTTTCTCCAAGTATTTCCAGGTCTATATCCAACGCCCACGTGTAATATTCCATTGCCTTTTTAAAGTCTCTTTGGATGCTCCACGCCGTGCCAAGATTTGTATAATCCCTTGCTGTGTTTACGCTGCTATGACCATATATTGCTATATCTATCTCTAGCGCCTTCCTATAACACTCAATCGCCTTATCTACTTGTCCTATCGCACGCCACGCCAGTCCCATGTTGCTGTATATCGCGGCAATGTCTGAGCTGTCCTCATCAGAGCGCACACTTGCTGCGGATATGGCCATATTATAATACTCGATTGCCTTTTGTGCGTTGCCAAGCACACCCCACGCCAGCCCTATGTTGTTGTATAGCATTGAGATGGCCGGATGTGTGCCGCCCAAGAGGATTTTGTCAATATTTAATGCCTTCTCATAGTATTCAATTGCCTTTTCCGCCTGTCCTGCAGACCTTAAGGACATCCCTATATTGTTGTACCGGGAGACCACACGCTGGGTGTTTTCGCCATATAGCGCGAGATCAACACGGAGGGCCATCTTGAAATAATCTACTGCCTTGTCATAATTGCCTGTTCGATAGAGCGCAAGGGCGATGTTGTTATATCTGTCGGCAATTGACGGGTGCGACTCTCCATATGTCCTGAGGTCCAGCTCAAGCACCCTTATTGCATACTCTATGGCCCTCTTTTTGTCTCCCAGGATGTCCCACGCCTTCTCAAGCCTGTCGTAGGCGTAGGTTATCTGCGCTTTATCTGGCGTGAAGTCGTTAAAGTTCATTACTATCTCGTCTATTATTGCATGTACGTTTTCGCCGTCGATTGTTTCGGAGATTAGCTCTGCCGTATCGAGCGTATCATTGGGGTCAAGTCCTCTTGATACGCCGAAATTTACAAGCAGCTCCTTAAATTTATCATGGTTGATTGCAACAATCCCACCGGTGGTCTCAAGCCAGTGATGAATAGCAAACAACAATACCTTAAATCCTTCATAAACTAAAACGGTCAACTTGCCCCTGAGGATTTCATCTGTCCCGATAGCGCCAGAGTTGATAACGCACCTGTCTATGAAATGCGCGAGATAGTTTTCTCGTCCTTCCATACGTATTACTCCCTGTTAACGAAAAAGCCCAGTCAGCGAAAAATATATGTGTTTGTCTATTGTTTAGCCCATATCAACGACGATACACAGGCGGCTGGTCCAGTCGCGTTTTGATTGAACCCGAAAAAGCTTAATTTGTAATTTTCGTTTATTATGTCATTCAGGGCAGTGTTAACGGCATCCCTGCTTGCCGATGAGGTGACGATTCTCCTTTCAGTCCCGTTTTCTATTAAAATAGCAGAAAACGGTTTTTTGCAGGTCAGAGTTTTGCCGTCATTGGTATTAATCACTACAAACACGGCGTCAGACTGCTGCTCATCCTTTCCCCATTTATAGGACATAATGCGTCCGGCGGCGTGGGGTTTGGTGTTCGATACGTCAAAGGCAAATGGATATGTGCCCGGCGGCGGTACACTTCTGTAATTTGTAAACGAGAAATACATAGGAAACGCCCGTATGCCCTCAGGTCCTTTGATGGAATTTACTGCCTTCCACCTTGCCCCATCGGCTTCATAAAGCGTTGTAATCCAGTAGTTGTAGTCATATGCTATGTGCATGAACTCAGCCCGCTTGTCCTTATTAAAATCGAATAGTTTCTGAAAATAACCCGGTGAACTGTACGGTATCGGGGCGCCATGGGAATCAAACATCAGGGTTATAAGCTCAAACTCCGGGGCAGGGGGCATACCCATTACCGGGACATAGACTATCAGGTCTGTTATTCCATTGTTATCAAGGTCTGCCATTTCCGCTTTATACCCGTCTGTAGCTGTAAAGTTGCTGGTCTGAAACTGCCATTTTCTCCCGCCCTTGTCCAATCCTGTAAATATTATGTCACCGTCTTCGTTATATGTAACGTCAGCACCTGATGGGCCTATTTGTATCTTTCCAGCGGCGTTTTCACCAACTGGCAGTAGTACGGGGTTGGTACTGAAGACACGTGCCATCTCCGTTTTTTTAAACGGCAGGAAACTTAGATTTAATGCATGTGAGGCGATTGGCAGCAAAGCTATAGAGATTAACGTAAGCGTAAGCAGTGTGATTCTTTTTGTGTGATTTAACATAGTCTAATATTTCACTCCTATTATAGAGATTCCGGCAGCCTGAGCTTCCTTAATAACTGCATCCTTTTGGACTATCAGCGTGTTGTCTGCCTCAACTGCCAGCACCCTGGCCTTTACTTCCTTCATTGCGGCTATTGTATCAAGTCCAACGGCTGGGTAGTCGAAACGTTTGTCCTGAGCCGGTTTGCTGGTTTTTATTACAACGGCGCCGGTAACTGCCAGTTCACCGCCTCTTCTGATTGCCATGTCTGTACCCTCGATTGCCTCAACCGCCATGACAGCACGTCCCTTTACCACGATTGTTTGTCCTATATCCAGGCGTCCCATCTCCTTCGCAAGGGGAAAGCCAAAGTCAATGTCTTTCTGCTCGTCCTTTGATAACCCTTTTTTTGTCAGAAGCCCGGCAGGTGTTAACATGCCAGATGTAAAGTCTGTTATATTAAGTATTTTTATGCCTTCAGATTTAAACTCTTCAACCAGGGCATTGAGGATGGAATCATCGTTATTGTCTTTTAGTTTTATTAGAAAAGACACGGCCTTCATATCTGGCATTGTCTTGTTTTTATACAGAAGGGATTTGGGCACCTTCCCCGCCATAACAGCCTCTGTCAGACCTGCACCTTTTAGTGTCTTTATCAGTGTGCCCAGTTTGGCTACGTTTACAATGGTAAACTCATCGACATAGTCCCTGAGGGCCTCGTTGACAACAGGCTCAAGACCAACTGCGAACACCTTATAGCCCTGACGGTGCGCTTCCTCGGCAACTGCCATAGGTAGATATCCCATGCCCGCAATTAATCCGAGGGGTTTTCTCTCTATGTCTTGCGGCATATTCCCCTCTTGTTGTTCGATATAAACTCTATCAGCTTTTTTATCTCATCTGTCATATCCAGTTCATGCTCTACCTGTTTTATGGCCTCTTTTAATGTGTGTTTGTCGCGGAAGAGTATCTTATAAGCCTTTTTCAGATTCTGAATCTGGTCATCGGTAAAACCCTTCCGTTTTAGCCCAATGCTGTTGAGGCCGTAGAGTTTTGCCCTTGCCCCTGATGCAATTGTAAAGGGCGGGACATCCTGCCCGATTCCACTAAAACCGCCGACCATTGAATATGCGCCTATTCTTGTAAACTGATGTACTGCTACAATGCCGCCTATGACCGCGTGGTCTTCAACTTCTACATGCCCGGCAAGCGTGGCTGCGTTTGCCATTACTACGTGGTTTCCTACCTTACAGTCGTGGGCAATATGCACGTAGGCCATGATGAAGCAGTTGTCTCCTATTTCTGTAAGCCCATCCCCGCCTACCGACGCCCTGTGGATTGTCGAGTACTCCCTGATTATTGTATTGCTGCCAATCTTAACGCCGGTTTTTCTTCCGTCATATTTTAAATCCTGCGGCGGGAATCCAAGCCCGGCAAAAGGGTGGATGACACAGTCAGCGCCTATTTCTGTGTTTTCATCGATTACGATATTTGAGATTAAGCGTGTGCCTTTTGCTATTTTAACGCCATCACCAATTATGCAAAAAGGTCCGATGACTGCCTCATCATCGATTTTTGTATCTGCACCGATGATGGCTGTGGGATGTATCTGCATAGTTATCTCTCCTCCACAACGGCGACATCGGTTACCATTGCAGTGAACTCCGCCTCCGCCACTGTGTTGTCACCAACTGCAGCCCTGCCGGAGAATCTCCATACCTTGCCGCGCTTCTGGATTGATTTAATGATGAGCTGCAGGGTGTCACCAGGCAGTACTGGTTTTCTGAACTTGGCCTTCTCGATGCTCATAAAATATACTGTATTGCCTTCTACCCCGGATTTAAAGGCTAATATACCAGATACCTGTGCCAGTGCCTCAACGATTAATACACCAGGCATTACGGGATTCCCAGGGAAGTGTCCCTGAAAAAACGGCTCATTTATTGTTACATTTTTTATCCCAACGGCGCTCTCACCAGGTACCAGTTCAATTACCTTATCGACCATTAAAAATGGGTATCTATGTGGCAGCGTCTTTAATATCTCCATTATGTTTATCATATGACCTCCGGCGTATATTTTAAACCCATTACAATAAACAGGCCTATGTATTTATATCTTTAGTTAACTCAGCCAGTTGTTTCTCTAATTTATTTATCCTGTCATTTAGCTCTGGCAGTTTCGTAAACAATATGTGTGACCTTTTATATTGTAAATGGGGGAGGGAGGGTGAACCCATGTATGCACCTGTTTTGAGGTTTTCCATTACGCCCGACTGTGCACCCACTTTTGTGCCTGCTTCAATCTCTATGTGGTCAGAAATGCCCACCTGCCCGGCAAGCACGACATAGTCACCTAGTGAGGAACTCCCTGCAATGCCTGTTTGGGCAATGAGTATGGAGTTTTTACCAATCTTTACGTTATGCGCTATTTGGACAAGGTTGTCTATTTTTGTCCCTGCCCCAATTACTGTGGAGCCTGTGGTTGCCCTGTCTATGGTTGTGTTTGCCCCTATTTCTACATCGTCTTCTATTATTACAGTACCTATCTGAGGGATTTTTATGAACCGCCCGCCGTCCATTTCATAGCCAAAACCATCTGAGCCTATTACAGCCCCTGATTGGAGTATAACACGATTGCCTATTCTTACGTCTTCACGTATAGATACATTAGAGTAAATCAGGCAGTTCTGACCAATAATCGCATTTTCCCCTATATAAACGCCCGGATAGATGGTTGTATTGTCCCCTATTGACGCCCCGGAACTGATATATACCCCAGGGTATATGCTTATGTCTTTACCCAGTGTTACGCCTTCTGAGATATATGCCCCGTTCATCACGCCTGTCGCCCTGAAGGGTTTAGTGTAAAACATCCTCAGAAGTTTCGAAAACGCATGAGATGGGTTTGAAACAACTACCTGTGGAATATGTATATCATGGCGTTCACGCTTTATTATCACAGCGCTTGCCTGTGAGTTTATTAGCTTAGTGGTGAGTTTTAGATCAGCGAGATATGTGATTTGACCACTTTTTACGTCATCAACACCGCACGCCCCATCAATCTCTATGTCGTGGCCGCTTGTTACGCGGCCTCCCAACATATCGGATATCTCAATGAGCTTCATACGGCCGGCTATTTTTTCTTTAGATCGTTTAGTTTCTTTACAATCTTGTCTGTTATGTCAACGTTATCTGTGGAATACAACACCGCACCGCTTTCCAATATTGCTGTATATCCATCATCCTTTCCTATCTGGCGAATTATAGTCCTTATGTCTGTAAAGACATCTTTTGTGAGGTCGGTCTCTTTTTTTCTTACCTCATCTTGAGCCTCTGCAGCCATTCTCTTTATATCTCTGACCATTGTCTGCATTTCATCTTGTTTTTTCTTCTTTGCTTCCTCGGAAAGGGCAGAGCCTTTTTTATCTAAATCGGCCTTCATGCTGTCGATTGCCTTTTCCTTTTCCTCGATTTTGGTCTGGTGCGTTTTTATATAGGATTCTAACGCATCTTTTGCCCTTTTGCCCGGCTCAGATTCATTTATCACTTTCTGGATATCGACAAAACCGATTTTTACATTTTGCTGAGCCTTCGCCGCCGTTGCGGCAAATAAAAGCACAACGACCAATACCAATACCATCGAAACTTTCTTCATTTTTCCTCCTAAGTTTTTTCTATATCCACATATCATACTCTATTTCAACCATTTTTGGAAAGCCTCTTATTAAATTTTGGGTTAAATTTTGGGTTAAAAGAAATTCCCAAAAGAAAACTCAAGTCTGCCAAAGGAATCCCCATCGGTTCGTTTAAGATTAACCCCATACTCAAGGCGTATTGGGCCAAAGGGAGATATCCACCGTACCCCTGCGCCTGTAGTATACTTAACATCTGACAGAGTTATACCGCCTCCCAGGGCAGTGCCGATATCCACAAAATATACCCCCTTTAACTTTATCTCGGGGAATATAGGAAATATAATCTCGTTGTTTAACAGTACCTGGCTGGTGCCGCCAATATATGTGCCATCCCAGTCTTGCGGCCCGGCATATCCAAATTCAACACCCCTGACTGTTGTTATACCCCCAACATAGAATCTTTCATATAGTGGCAGCTGATTTCCACCATAACCGGTTGCATAGCCGTATCTTGCCCTTACTGAGTATGTCGTTGGGCCGATAAAGGGGAAAAACCATAGGGATTCAATGCCGGTTTTTATGTAATGATTAGAGCCTAACGCCCCGGCAAATGTAACATACGCACTGTTTCTTGAGCCGGTTGTAGGGTCAATGTAGCTGTCTCTGGTGTCACGAGATATGGACGGCGTGATGCTCCCTGTGGTTGAGTATCCTTCCTGCTCAAGTATTAATCTCGAAGCCGTGTCCTCTACATCGTGGATATTTACAGCCTCGAAACGGTAGGCAAGCCCTGCCTCCCAATATTCCCAGAATCTCTTGCTTATGCCTACAACTATACCGGTTGCCTTACGGCTGTAATCGATGTATTTTTTGTCCAGCCGGTAGATACTCCCGCTTACCGTATATGGTTTATCCAGAAACCATGGGTGTTTATAGGTTATCTCATACAGTGAAGACCCGCCAGCTTCCGCTGCTATTTTCATATAATCTCCTGTGCCGAACAGGTTTGTCTGGGTCAACTGTATCATACCTATCATCTTGTCAACAGAGCTGTAACCGCCGCCGACGCTTATAAAGCCCGTCATCTTTTCCTTGACCTTCACATCTATGTCAACTATATCTGAGTCGGGCTGTGGTTTTGGCGATACCTCAACATTGTCGAAGTAGTCAAGGTTTTTTATGTTTTGGAAGCTCCGTTTTAACTTCTTACTGTCATAAGTATCTCCTTCATTTATTGTTATCTCACGTCTTAGAACCTTGTCGCGTGTCTTTGTGTTGTCAGAAAACTCTATAGTGCCGATCTTATACACCTTACCCTCTTCAACTTTCAGGTCAACTTTGACAGTTAAGGCGGTTTCATTTGGTTGTACAATGGGGTTTATTATTGCCGTTGCGTAGCCCCTTTCCGTGTAGTAATCAGTGACGGTGTTTATGGACTTGGTCAGTGCCGATTTGCTGAAGACAGCTCCGGGCTTCATAGTGATGAGTTTTGAAAGTGTCTCAGTGTCAAAAGTGGTATTGCCGGTTATTATAATAGAATCAAGGTTATACGGCTGTCCTTCACTTATATCAAACCGCACGGTGATGCCCTTTTCGCTGACTATCACCTTAGGCTCGGCTATCTTGACATTTAAATAGCCATAGTCCATGTATAGGTTCTGGATATTTAAGACATCCTCTTCAAGTGCATCCTTTTTTACAAAACCGCTGCCATCGAAAAATGAGAGTATCCACCACTTTGTGGTATTTAGGACTTTTTTAATCTTCTTTGTGGCAATATGTTGATTTCCTGTTATCTCCACGCTGCGAATCTTAAGTTTTGGGCCTTCCTTAATCTCGAACGTCAGAGTAACCTCACCGTCTTTAGCTGCGCTTAGGATAGGGTAAATCTCTGATAAATAGTAGCCTTCGCTGTCATAGTAATCCTTAAGTTTCTTGACATTGTCCTGAATCAGTGTATTGTCAGATATGGAGCCTGCTGTAACGGTGGTTTTTTCCTTGAGTTTTTTATCGTCTAACTCGCTGTTGCCGTAGAAGGCTATTTTGGTTATAGTAGGTTTTTCCTTTACTATGTAGATGACTTTAAGGCCGCCTTCGAAGAACTCTGTCTCAACCTTGACATCGTCGAAGTATCCTAGTTTGTAGACGGTCTTAACGTCTTCGGATATCTTGTCCTGCGAAAGGGGTTGATTTGTCTTTTGTGTGAGTTTGGCCTTAATAGCCCCTTCTTCGATTCTCCTCGTGCCCCTTATCTCGATGGCGATAACCAGTGGTTCGGCAGAGACAGCCGGAGTAGGCGCGGCCATGACATAAGCCGGATAGTTCATCGTTAATATGAAAGAAATTGCAAGCAACAAACATAGTAGCAGTTTGGGGAAATGTCTTAGGCGGTTCATTTTCATATGATTTTCCTCTACACGTTTAGTAAAGTTCTTTGCGCAATGCCAAGGTACGCGCACTATTTCACGGCTCTGGTAGTATAAACTTTTACATCAGTCCTGTAAATAGTTTTTTTTATAATACCCTGCTGGAGGTGAAAATATTTTTAAGAGGGCAGGTTTGCGGCAGGGCGCACGGCGAGCATGTTAAAGGCTGTGTGACGATAAAAAGGGTATTTGAAAGAGATGAATACCAGCATGACCACCGTGTATGGCGCTTGGAGCAGCCTTGTTTGGAAACAAGATTAGGAGGTTTTTCATTGATACACCAGACAGCCTGTCTGAATTAGTAATGCTATTGTTTGAGAGTTATTAATCAGTGCATAAGTAAGTGGACATAACTATGCTGCATATTGTAATTTGCGATGCATAAAAAAACTGCGAATTATGTGTGGCAATT
>LNQR01000037.1 GCA_001541255.1 Candidatus Magnetominusculus xianensis | reverse complement strand
GTTTACCGCTACTGCTACACCTGTTCAACCGCGTTACTATCACACATCAACACTATTACCAAACGGTAAGGTGCTTATTTTTGGGGGGGCGGGGTCCACACAAACAGCCGAACTATACGATCCATCGACAGGGACGTTTACCGCTGCTGCTACACCTGTTCAACCGCGTTACTTGCACACATCAACACTATTACCAAACGGTAAGGTGCTTATTTTTGGGGGGACAAATTTCCCACAAACAGCCGAACTCTTTGACCCCTTTGATGGTTTGATAACCGACAGCCGTCGTCCGGTGGTACCCGGACCCGGGATATCTTATACGGGAGCGGGTACCTCCAGTCCAAAGGTAAGATTTGTTGGCACTAAATTTACGGGTGATTCAGAGGCAAACGGCGGAGCAAGCAGCGCAATTGGCAGCTCATCAGCCACCAACTATCCTCTCTTTCAGATAATGAGGATTGACAATGAACAGTCGTATTATGTTCCCACTGACAGCGCTACAAATTGGAGCAGTACATTGTTTCAATCAGCCTCGGTCGGCTCCTATCCTCCGGGACAATATATCGTCTCTATAATCGCAAATGCCCTTCAGAGCAATACAGGGGTGCTTAACCTTGAGCCAAGCGCCACGGCAAGCCCCACATCTGTTGCTTTTGGAGGCATCGATCCCAATACTATATCTACCCAAAATGTTACTATATCCAACACTGGCAATGTTACCTACCCCAGCATGGTAAGCCTTATAATAAATTCTGCAACGATAAGCGGTACTGATTCGTCGCAGTTTACAGTAGGAACAGGGACTTGCGGGGCATTCCCCGCAACTGTCGCACCAGGCTCAAGCTGTTACATTACCGTTACTTTCAGGCCGACTTCAAGTGGGGCAAAATCTGCTGCGCTTACGATAAACGATAACGACCCTTACCAATCTATTAATATGCCTCCAATACCATTGAGCGGCACGGGAAATGCCACACTACCGGTAATAAGCTTAGACTACACATCGGCAACCTTTAGTAATATTCAAATTGGAAGCACTTCCCCGGCTGCAACATTTACGATATATAACACGGGAGGCTCTAATCTTACAGTAACTTCCATTGGTACGACCGGCGGCGACTCTACTATGTTCAGCGTTGCTCCTGGTGGGAACTATTCATGTGGAAGCCTGACTCCAACAATAGCCGCAGGCGCCGGTTGTACGATTCAGGCATTTTTTACGCCTACATCGCTTGGGCCAAAATCAACTACTCTGCAAATAGTCTCAAACGCCTCAAATGGTCCCACTACGAATATATCGTTAAATGGAGCCGGTAATGCGAATGTATCAGCAGTAGCATCACCAAGTGATGGCTCTGGGGGGACGATAAGTCCATCAGGTTATCTCTTTCTTGGCAGTGGACAAGCAACCTTCACGGTGATGCCAAAAAACACTGCATGGTACATTTCCTCAGTAACCGATACATGCGGCAGTACCGGTACTTTGTCAGGGCTCGAGAACTCATACACGACAGGCGCTATATACACAACAGTCGCCATTACAACAAATTGCACAGTAACGGCAACGTTCAGCGGCAATTCAATATCAGGGACAGTTAAAACAAGCGGCGGTACCGGTGTAAGCGGTGTAACAGTAACCCTTACAGGGCCTCTCTCTAACAGAATAACCACTGGCAGCGATGGCACGTACAGTTTTTCAAATCTTACGCCAGGAACCTATACTGTAACACCCACTTCATCTGGCATGACAATAAGCCCGACTAGCCTGGATGTTACAATAAGCAGCATCGGCGGCAGCTATACAGGAAATGATTTTACGGCAATACCAAATAATCATACCGTAACACCATCAGCAGGCACTGGTGGGCTTATCAGCCCGTCAACCCCGGTATCAGTAGTTGATGGCGCGACAACGCAATTTACCGTATTGCCAAGCTCAGGGTATGTTGCCATTGTAAGTGATACTTGCGGCAGCAACGGCGCCAGCAACGGTATTTTAATCGGCGATACGTACATAACCGGCACCATTACAGGCAACTGTACTGTTACGGCAACATTTGCGGCAAACTCATTCTCTGCCGTTGCTGCCGGAGGATTTCACTCAGCGGCTCTGCAGAACAACGGGGCAGTCTGGACATGGGGGTTTAACTTACAGGGCCAGCTAGGAAACGGCACGAATACAGACAGCTCATCGCCAATTCTGGTAGTTGACGCTAATGGTACTATATTAACCGGCTTTACAGCCGTAGCCACCGGGTTTTATCACACGGCAGCCATAGCGGGCGGCACGGTCTGGAACTGGGGCTATAACGCCTCCGGGCAATTAGGAGATGGGACTACAACAGACAAGAGTAATCCCGTGCAGGTAAGTGGATTAACTGGTGTGGCAGCCATAACAGGCGGGGCGCTGCACACGATGGCTCTGAAGACCGACGGCACAGTCTGGGGCTGGGGATATAACGGCTTTGGCGGGCTTGGAGACGGCACTACTACAGAAAGGCATACGCCAGTGCAGGCAGGTATAACCGGTGTATCAGCCATAGCCAGTAAGTGGTTTCATACGGCAGCAATAAAGGCCGACAAAACGCTCTGGACATGGGGATATAATGCTCATGGTCAGTTGGGGAACAACACGACAACGAACAGCACTATCCCAGTGCAGGTAATGAACTCAAACGGGTCTTCTTACCTGCAGAATGTTGTAGCCGTTGCTGCCGGATATTCACATACAGCAGCGCTGCTGACAGACGGCACAGTCTGGACATGGGGCGATAACTCAAACGGCCAGTTGGGAAACGGCACTACAACTGATTCTCTCCTGCCGGTGCAGGTAAGCGGACTAACAAACATAGTAGCAATTGCCGCCATGTATGAAAATACGATGGCATTAAAGAGCGACGGTACGCTCTGGGCCTGGGGATTAAATGCTTATGGCGAGTTAGGAGACGGCACAAAAACAAATGCAACTATACCAGTGCAGGTAGGAGGTTCTCAAGGATTAACACCGGGCTGGCCGACAGAAATATCAGCCGGGGCGTTTCATATGCTGGTAGAGAAAAACGATGGAACACTTTGGGACTGGGGATTCAATAGTTACGGTGAGTTGGGAACCGGTACGAAGACTGATTCCCTCGTACCAGTGCAGGTTGTATTTGTAAGCGCCTATACGGTGACCCCGACTGCGGGTACTGGTGGGACGATAAGCCCGTCAACGCCTGTAGCAGTTACCTATGGTCAGGCGACCCAATTTACAGTAACACCAAACACAGGATATAATATACTTGAGGTAACAGGATGCCGTGGGTCTTTAAGCGGTAACATATACACTACAGGGCTTATAACGGCGCCATGTACAGTAGCTGCCAGCTTCACTAAGGACAGGACTATCACGCTGACGGCCTCCGGTATAAACGGCGGGACGATTACAGACTCAGTTCAAGGTGGTATCAACGCCGCATGGAATGGTACGACGCTGACTGGTACAACTTCTGTAAACTTCGGCAGCACAAGCCATACGCTGACCGCCAGAACTACCTCATCAAGCGTACTGGTGACATTTACAGGATGCGACAGCTATACCGGCAACGGGACTACAACGGCTACATGTACGCTTAGTGTAGCGGCTAACAGGGCAGTGAAGGCAACGTTTAAGGCAAAATAGCGGCAAAGCAGTAATAAATGTGTGAATAGGGGGGGGAGCACTTCCCCCCTTTGCACCCCTTCTGAAAAAAGAATCCCGAAATGATATAATAGTCTAAGGGACCTTACGAAGGTTAGATTTATAAAAAAGCAGTGAAAGGCGTGGCGTATGTATCAAAAATACGATGTTACACTAAAAGACATTTTAAAGGATATCCCCAAGGTATTCTTAAAAATCCTCACGGGATATGAAACCGGGAAGTTTGTCGATGTCCAGTTCCCAGATATTCAACTGAGAGAACCCGACCTTGTAATCGAAGTAAAAGACGGGAAACTGGTACATATAGAGATACAATCGGAAAACGAACATATGGTTGGTCGGATGTTTATGTACTGCGGCTTCATATATAACCAACACAGGAAGTTACCGGTTCAAATAGTGCTATATGTTGGCAACAAACCCATGAACATGCAAAACCAGATAGAAGGCGAAGGAATAAAATACTCATATAACCTGATAGATATAATGGAAATAGACTGTGCACAACTTCTTGAGAGTGACTCACCGGAAGACGTACTGCTGGGCATACTGTGTAAGACCAAGGACGTGGATGCCACAATAAGGACAATCCTCGACAAGCTGTCCGTATTACCAGTAAAAGAAAGAGAAGGCTACATTCGGAAATTGCTGTATCTTTCCGACTTACGCAAATTGTATCCAAAAGTCAAAATGGAGATAAGCAAAATGCCAATATCAATCGACATAAAAGAAAGCGATATATATCGGGAAGGCATGGAAAATGGCCTGCTTAGAGGCAGAGAAGAGGGCAGAGAAGATGGGCTACTCAGAGGCAGAGAAGATGGGCTACTCAGAGGCAGGGAAGAGGGTTTGATTGAAGGTATAGAATTAGGGCTTGAACTCAAGTTTGGTTCATCCGGAGTCGAATTAATGGATAAGGTCAGGGCTATATCTTCTCTGGACAGATTGGAGGAATTCAAAAACCTTATCAGAAAGGTCGGCTCGATAGAGGAATTGAATGTGTTTTTGAACATATAAAACACACATGCACGAGAAGAATGAGGGATCCTGACTTTATCGCTTCGAAGGCGTAAGTAGTTGAAATAAAAGGAAATAGCGATGGCATGGCGTTTCTTTGATGAAATGTCCAGGGCTAATATAAGGGCTTGACACAGTTTAATAAACAGACCCGGAATTAACGATCAGCACATCCATACGCTAATATTTGGTCGGGGCGACTGGATTCGAACCAGCGACCGCACGGTCCCGAACCGTGTACGCTACCGGACTGCGCTACGCCCCGTTGTTCTTACTGCATACTGAGGTATTATACATCTTTCTGTGGTAAATTGCCATATGCCCATTAGGTCGCACACCATGACTTTGACATATCTATTATGGTCTTAACTTCTTTATCAAAAATAGTTCTGGCATCCAACACAAGTGAATCCACCTTAATCCTCGCTATCACCGGGGGATTTGAACACCTCAGCCTTGCCTCAAGCTCATTCACGGTCTGTTTTTCTGGTTTTATAACAACGGCATAAGTCGAGAACTCATGACCGGGCAGCGACCCGCCGCCAGCATATGACGTATCACTTATCATTTTTACTTCCATATGCCCAGTGGTTTGGCCCTTTATCCCTGAGGCAAGGCGTACCGCCCTTTTCTTTATCTCTCTAATATCTTCAGTAAGCATCTTTAATACCGGAATATTCTTAAACGATTTGTCGGCGTCTGCATATTCCATCAGCGTGGCCTCAAGCGCCGATATGGCAAACTTGTCAACCCTGACCATGCGCGCTAGTGGATGTGTCCTCACAGCCTCGATTAAATCGTGTCTTCCCGCTATCACCCCGCACTGGGGGCCGCCTAAGAGTTTGTCGGCGCTGAAGGTTATTATATCAACGCCCTTTTTTACAATGTTTTTTACCACCGGTTCATCGTGCATTCGATATGGAAGGAGGTCAGCAAGGCAGCCACTACCAAGGTCGTACATTGCCGTAATATTAGACTTTCGCGCAAGGGCAGTGACCTCATCAATACCTACTTCCTCCGTAAATCCCGTAATCTGAAAATTTGACCGGTGTACCTTTAATATTACCCCGGTATTATCAGTTATTGCCCTTTCGTAATCGTAAAGATGTGTCTTATTCGTCGTGCCTATCTCGATGAGTCTTGCCCCCGTGTGCGCCATTATGTCGGGGATTCTGAACGAGCCGCCAATTTCTACAAGTTCACCTCGGGATATGATGACCTCTTTGCCCTTAGCGATGGCAATCAGACATAAAAACACTGCCGCCGCGTTGTTATTCACTACGAAGGCGTCCTCTGCTGTCGTCAAATCCTTTAAGATACTTTGAACGTGGGTGTATCGCTTGCCCCTCCTGCCAGATTTCAAGTCATACTCAAGCGTTGAATATCCGGCGGCAATGGCGGCTGCGTTGTCGATTGCTGATTTACACAGCGGCGCCCTGCCGAGATTTGTATGAATCACTATACCGGTTGCGTTTATTACCGGCCTAAGACTAAACGATGTGTGCGCGGTAAGCCTGTCATTTGCTAATGATATGAGCGAGTTCAGCGTGACAGAATGTGCCTCACCGCTCAGGAGCTCTGTCCTTTTCGTATCGACGGCGTCGCGCAGGGCCTTCAGCACCAGATTTCTTGGATATTCTTTCAGCCATTTAATGGCCTTTGGAATTTTTAAGAGGCTGTCTATCGATGGGATGTTTCTTAGAATAGCGGATTTCGCCTTGTTTATGTCATCGCTCAATGGCTTATGCACCCTCTATGTGTTGTGCAATTGACTGAAACAGCGCTCTGCCGTCAGAATTTCCAAGAATTTCCTCAGATGCACGCTCAGGGTGCGGCATCATTCCTAGCACATTGCCTTGCTTATTTGATATTCCCGCAATATTAAGCAGTGCGCCGTTTGGATTTGCCTCATCGCTGATATTGCCGTCTTTGTCGCAATAGTTAAAGATAATTTGATTATGTGTTTTAAGTTCATCGATTGTGCCAGCATCGGCATAGTAATTACCCTCGGCATGGGCAATCGGTAGCCTGATGACCCTGCCCTCTGTATATGTTGCGGTAAAAGGAGTCTTTTTTACGTTAGCGGCTCTTACAAACACGTCTTTGCAAATGAACTTGAGCGCGCGGTTACGAAGCATCGCCCCGGGCAGGAGGCCGGACTCAAGAAGTATCTGAAAACCGTTACATATACCGACGACAAAACCGCCGTCTTTGGCAAAATCAGTAACCGCCTTAATAATCGGAGAAAACCGTGCAAGCGCCCCTGCGCGCAGATAATCCCCATGTGAAAAACCGCCCGGTAAGACCACGCACTTGATGTCTTTATCAATTACAGTTTCCTTATGCCAGAGAAATCGTGCAGGGCGCCCGATGACATGCTTAACGGCATGATAACAGTCATGGTCACAGTTGCTGCCAGGAAATACCACAATAGCAAACATTTACGGATATGTTATACGAAGAGATGTTTTTTGTCAATTAAAAAACTGAATAAATAAATGTTATAATATCAAATGAAGATTTTGGCGCAGAACAAGAAGGCGTACCATGACTATTTTATAGAGGAGACACTAGAGGGCGGCATAAGCCTGAAGGGTACGGAGGTGAAGGCAATAAAGGAAGGCCGCGCTAATTTAAAGGACAGTTATGTTATAATAAAGGAAGAGGAGGCATATTTAATAAATTGCCATATCAGTCCGTACAGTCATGGCAACATTATGAATCACGACCCGTCGCGGACGCGGAAGTTGTTATTGCACAAGAAGGAGATCAGGAAATATTGGGGCAAGGCAAAGCAGCTAGGTTACACGCTGATAGCGTTGAAATTTTATTTGAAGGGGCCGCGTATAAAGGTTGAAATAGGATTATCAAAGGGCAAGAGACAGCATGATAAACGGGATAGTATAAAGGAGCGGGATATGGAGAGAGAGATGAGAAGGCAATAACACCTGGGGGCGAATGGATTCGACGGGGGTTATGAGACTCAGGTCGCATGTCGTGACTCCGCAACCACGTAAAAATGCGGGAAACAATTTAAACGCCAATAACGAATTAGCACTCGCCGCTTAAACAAAGCGCGACGTCCTGTCCGAGAAGCCTGCTATCGGGTAAGGGCGCAATAAAGTAGGCTGGCACTGAAGGGGGGCCCCGGCATTCAGTGTAAGATTCAGGGGATTGGGTGAAGGAGGGCCAGCCGACTGGCGCCCAGAACCCGAAGCAGTCAAATAGGTCGGCTAAACATGTAGGGATTTGAGGGTAGTGCTTTCGGACGCGGGTTCGACTCCCGCCGCCTCCACCAAAAATGTTGTTATATATCACATAGTTTTCATAAATACACCCCCCTAAAAATCGTCACCAAACCGTCCCCTGTAAACTAAGCGTCCAGTTTTGTAAATCTTATCAGGCGATTTTACAAATAAACTTTATTCCGACAAATTCCTGATTTTTTTAGCCTTAACCCTCCAAGTGAAGAACAATGCAAAGCGTTCAAAGAGGCTCGCAATTTTGTTTGAGAGGCTCACGTCCTTTTGAATCATACGTCTGGTGCTGCCATATAGTTTATTTACCCCTCTTTTTGATATAATAAACTATGTCTGTAATAACGATACCTCGTTCGATAAGAGAACGCCTCGGCGATGATGCCAGCGAAGATTTCGCTGCGCTTATCAACGATATAGACATAGGCGCAAGGAAAGACGCTATTGCTATCGCAGAGGAACGGTTTGAGCGCCGTCTTGTTGAAGAATCAAGCAAGTTGCGCCTTGAGTTACGTCTTGAGATAGGCAAGGTCAATGACCGCATTACAGAGGAATCAGGCAAACTGCATGTCGAGATAGAGAAAGTACGAGCTGATTTGAGTGTTAAGATTGAGAAATCCAGCAAAGAGAACATCAAGTGGATGTTCCTCTTCTGGATAGGGCAGTTAGCTGCTATGGTCGCCCTCTTTAAATTTTTTATGAAATAAAGGTGGGATTGCTCCCCCATCATACGTTCAACTCTCAAATTCAAGCGTTTCCTCTCGGGCAATCTTACACCATCCATGTTTATATGCTTCTGTGCTCCATAATCGAAAACGCCTCCTGTAGCGGCGCTCCCCTATCTATAATTCTCAACAAGTGGAGCTCTTCTTCTCCGATTACACGCCCTTGGAATGGTGTATACATTTGTCGCGCATACGTTATTCCACAATGAATTCATGTGAGTTCACTGAAACATGAATGCTTTTAATAATACCTGAGCAGTTACAAATAGTAATAACCGGCCATATAGTTATCGCAGTCTTTAAGGCAACAATAACATGTGAGCCAAAGACTATGTTACCTATACGTAACACTACATTGCATTCTATATTTATTGTTATCTATATTTATATGCCGGTTTTTATATAATAATATGTTATATATTTATATTACTTGTATTCATAATAATTTTATTTAACACTTGACATTTTATAGCTGTATATTGTATAATCACACATATATGGTGAGTATTATCAAATAATTTATATCAGGAGGAACGGCAGATGCAAGGGAAAGAAGACCTGAAGTCAATAATAAAGCTCTTATGGGATGAGGCGTGGTCTAAGGGAAATCTTGATGTGCTTGATAAAATCATCGATGAACGTTGTGTGAACCATATATCCGGCTATCCCGACCTTCAGGGGACGGCTGGGTTAAGGCATTTTATAACTCAATTTCGCACTTCGTTTCCAGATATAATAATTACCGTCGAAGACCAGATAGAGGAAGATGGTAAAGTAGCCAACCGCTGGATAGCCAAAGGAACGCACAGGGGTGAGTTAAAGAGCATTCCATCCACCGGCAAGTTTATTACCGTTGTTGGAATTACAATTTATAGGTTTGAAAACTCCAAAGGCATAGAGGCATGGACTTCATGGGATGATGCTGGGTTGACCGAGCAATTAAAAAAATAGATAGGCATTTAAATGCTTATCTATTAAATGTGTTAATATGAAATGGATTACAGTTGGTGACTTGAAGCGATGGGCAGAGCGACGTGAAGCTCAGGGGTATTTACCTGAGCTTATTGAGCGCTTAATCTGCGCCTCTGTAAGAAACATAAGGCATTTATACTTCCCTGCTGGTGACAATATTGATTCTCATGGGTTTGATGGTGAGTTGAACCGGTTTGAAGATATACATGTGTTTGTTCCTGAAGGGGCATCCGTATGGGAAGTTTCTACAAATACAAATGCACAAGATAAGGCAGATAAGGATTTCGAGAAAAGAAAGAATTGTCCTTTACCAAATGGTTTTGTGCGAAATGAAACAACATATGTTCAAATATCGCTTCGGCATTGGGGAAAAAAGGGTGAATTTGAATCAAGGAGAAGTTTAGAAAAAATCTGGAAAAATGTCAAAGCATTAAATGCTATTGACCTTAAATCATGGATTGACGAATGTCCATCTGTAGCGTTGTGGCTTAGGGATTTAGGTGTTAGCAATTTTTCTTCGACAATTAATAGCATTGATGACGAATGGAAAGAATGGTGTAGTAAAAGTAAGCCTCAGTTAAATGAACACATGCTTTTAATTGAGCGTGAACAGGATAAGAAACAATTATTAAAAGGACTTTACCAGAATCAAAATATTATCAGAATTAAAGCAGATTCCTCAGAAGAGGCACTGGCATTTGTAGCTGCGGCAATCAGGTCTCTTAATAGTAATGATAATAAAGAAGAAAAAGGAAAATACTATTATTTATCTTCAAGAACAATCATAGAGCAATCGGGAAACTATGGACATAACGGGGGAATAATAGCCAGAGTTCTGTCTTCTCGTGCCTATGAAAAATATGGTGAACAATGGAAAAATGAATTATCGACTTATATGAATATAAACAACTGGAATACTGAAATGAAAGCAAATGCAGTCTTAAATTGGCCGGACAGTCTTGATACAGTTTCGTTTATAGAATCGCTAGGTAGTGATGTAGAATCATTATTTTGGTCAAAACATAATCCTTTATACCAAAAGGACTCCTCAAAGTTATGTTCGATTGTCATTGAAAAGCTTTTGAAAGCCGGAAGTTATAATGAAGCAATAAAGTCAATACTTTATTGCTCTTCTCAACTTGATTCGGACTTCATGATCAGAGTTCTCCATGAAATAGTAACAGAATCGAAGAATAAGAGCAACGTCTACCATATAAACGACAACTATGACATAATAAGAATATTTAAAGCCTTGAGACAGCGTAAAGATATTACCGATGATGATATAGCAAGACTTGAATATTTATATTTACCGTTTCTATTAACTGATTATTTTAATGACGATAAAAATGAACTTATACTTTTCAAAATACTTGCTTTAGAACCGTCTTTCTTTATTCATATAATTTGTAATGTATATAAGCCTTCCTCTGGAAAAGACGAAGAGATAGACAAGACCAGAATGCTGCACGCTAAGTATGGCAATAAATTGCTGCAAGCATGGAAAACCCCTCCAGGAAAAAGTGACGATGGTACATTTGACATTGAACATCTTAGCATGTGGATAAATGAAGTCAGGCGTCTTGCTAAAGAATATAACAGGGTAAAGATTACAGATATTCAACTTGGAAATATACTTTACTATTTACCATTTGACCCCGAAGATAAGGCCTGGCCGTTGAGAAATGCTCGTGATCTTATTGAGGCGTTGTTAAACGCTGAAATTGAGGATGGAATTTGTGCAGAAAACTATAATAGCAGGGGTGTTACAAGCTCACCCGTTGATGAAATTGGGGATCAAGAATTGCAATTGTCCAAACTTTGGGAAGAGCGAGCAAAAACAATTGGTGTTAAATACCCTCACATTCGTACATTACTTAATAAAATATCTAATAATTGGAATAACGAGGCAAAAGTGAGAAAAAGGTTGTTCGAGCAACACAGTCTTCATTATCGATAGTGTGACTCGACTTCACCAAAATCATTAAATGACACCTCTACCAACATAATGATAGAATGGCATATAGGCTTTAGTTACTGTTCAGTGTCAGCAGAGCGGAGGGTGATAATAAGATGACTTTCTCTTTGCCTTGTTACTCCCTAATTTTCGGTCAGATCAAAAGTCTATGCCCTGTGTATGTGTCATTTTTTACCCAAATCTTCTACCTCAGTTGCTTTGCAAAAAAACTTGCAGACATTTCAATTCCAGAAATGACATAATAAGCTGTATTGACAGAATGTTTAACAGAGGGTAGAATATCATTATGGATGCTCTTACACTTGAACTGGACTTAGATTTAACTGAAATAATCAATGGAGAGGAAGTTATGTCGCCAAGCCCTCACTCTAAACACCAGAAAATAACAAGAAAACTAAATAGACTGATAGACCGCCATGTTGAGGCCAATGGGTTAGGAGAGTTATTCTTCTCTCCTCTTGATGTAATTCTTGAGGCAGGGGTCAATCGGCTTCAGCCTGATATACTGTTTATCAGAAAAGACAATACGGCTATCATCAAGGATTGGATTAGAGGCGTCCCAGATATGGTTTGTGAGATTGTATCTCCTGGCAGCTATGATAAGGATGTTTCTGTTAAGAAGGCAATATATGAAAAATACGGGGTACCGGAGTACTGGATAGTCTTGCCGGACTTTAGAGCTATTGAAATATTATACATCGACAACTGTAAGTACATTAGACATTCATATGCAGAGATTGATGGTATGGTTACGTCTAAGGCCATCAAAGGGCTTCAAATCAATATCAACGATATTTTCGAAGATTAGTCATCCGTCAAGATGCAATGGTCTGCTCTTCATCATATACTTCCAGACACAGTTGGATCGCCTCTTTAACTCTTACCATCGGGGTGTCAAGGGATTTTGCCTGAGTATGGCACCCCTTAAGCGCTGGAACATCGGCAATGAAGTATCCCTCTTCATCCTGTTCTATTTCGTGAAAACCCCTCATTAAAATCTGTTTTATTATAACATTGTTACTCCAATAAGTCCTAACTTTCGGCCCCGTGCTGAAGGGTTTATACAGAGAATGAATACGAATACTCACGCCATAGACTCATTTTTTCTATCCCGTTGTCTATGAAATCCCATGGCAGGGGCTCGTCATATTGCTTTTGGCGAAATATGTATTCAGATGGGTCAACTCTGTGCAGCTCACAGGCCTTTCTCCAGTCAAGGCCGTCTGCCAGTGATTCTATTACCGGAGAGAGGCGCCTGTCTCCCATTGCCAATAACCCCTCTGTGTACGCGAACTTCAGTGCGTCGTGATTGACCTTTACGTTTTCTCTTTTCAGGCCATCTTTTAACTGCTTTAACCGCTTCGTGATAACCGCAGGCTGTTCCATCTTGTGCCACTGAAATGGCGTGAACGGCTTTGGCACAAACGCACTTACGCTTAACACTATGCGCCCTGCCCTATAAAACCCCCTGATTTCCCTGACCAGCGCTATCATCTCCTCTATATCTTCATCGGTCTCAGTTGGCAGCCCTATCATAAAATAGAGCCTCAGCATCGCAATCCCAGACATCAGCACAAGGCGCGATGTCTCAATTATGTCTTCATATGTTATCTTTTTATTTATCACCGCCCTCAGTCTCTTTGAACCGGCTTCGGGGGCAATCGACATGCTTTTCTTATTTCTTATCAGCGACGTTATCTCCGCAGCCCTCCTGCTTGCCCTCAGCGACGACAGTGAAAACTCTACCCCTTCAATACACAATAAATCCCCAATGTGTGGGTAATCAGTTAACGATGCCCCTACTACCCCTACCTTTTTTGTAATCCCTCTGACATGTTCTATCTCGTCACGCATCGAACTCAGCGACCTTGTCCTCGGCTTGCCATATATCCCACTGATAGCACAAAAACGGCACCTCCACGGACAGCCCCTCATCGCCTCCACAAGATACATCGACGAAAACTCCGTATCCGGCGTTAACAACTGCCCTGCCCTTTGCGGTGCGTCTATATCTTTCAGAAAACGCCTCTTTACACTCGCTGCTTGATCAGCCGGTATATACAGGCCCTCCACTGTTTTTAATGCCTCAAGGAGTTTTAATTTATTGCCTGATTCTCTACATAGATTCATTAACTCATCAAGAACTGCCTCCGCCTCCGCCGCGACCACTACGTCAAAAAACTCTGCAAGCGGCTCCGGATTCATAAACGCACACGGCCCGCCCATGATTAACACTGGATAACCAACCCCCCTGTCTCTGGCATAGACTGGTATTCCAGATGCCCTTAGTATCTTAACCACGTTTGGAAAGTCGTTCTCATATGATATGGAAAATGCCATTATGTCAAACTCTGAAGGCATTTTTTGGGATTCTACAGTGAATATTCGCCCCCGTGCGCCTGATTTCCACCCTGCCTCCGGTAAAAATGCCCGCTCGCAGACAACATCATCTCTTGAGTTTAACATACTGTAGACAATCCTGAACCCGAGGCTGGACATCCCAATTCTGTATGTGTTAGGATACGCCAAACATACGCGGGTCTTGCCGCCGTGGTCTTTGTAAACCGCGCCTGTTTCATTGTACTGATGTGGCTGGTGATGTGCGGGGCGCCGCTGTTTGGTGTTTTCTCTCATATGTGTGGCATAAATATTTGGCATCCTCTCTCTATGAGAGGAGGGTAGGCAGAGGACGTCATGGGGGGTAGTCCTCTGCCCTTCCTGGTGGAGAGACTGATAACTCTATTTATTCTGGTTTCTTCTGTTTTCTTATAAACGTCGGGATGTCCATATCGTCTTCATAATTAGCTATGAGTTCTGTGGTCGGGATTTTATCCTCTTTTGAGAAATCAAAGAGGGACTTTGATAGTATTCTGTCCGAACCCCTTGAGAAGGTGCGCTCTTTTTCCTGACTTTTCCACTTATTTAGTTCCGGGATTGAGATTTTGGACTCTTTCTTTTCCTCAAACCCTGTGGCTATAACTGTGACCTTTACCTCACCGCTTAGTGAGGGGTCTATGACAGCGCCGAAAATAATCTCTGCGTCATCATGGGCTGAATCAAAAACCAGCTCTGAGGCGCCCTGAACGGCATCCAACGTCAGGTCAGGACCTCCGGTTATATTAATCAGTATGCCTCTGGCGCCGTCAATCGATGTCTCTTCAAGCAGTGGATTGGATATAGCCTTTTTTGCCGCATCTATATGCCCCTGTTCGCCCTTGCCTCTTCCAATTCCCATTACCGCCTTGCCGGAGTACTGCATTATCGTCTTTACGTCTGCAAAGTCAAGATTAATAAGGCCAGGTAACAATATCAGGTCGGTTATGCCCTGCACTGCGTCTTTTAATACATCGTTGGCCACCTCAAAGGATTTTATCAGCGGTGTACCCTTTTCCACTACCATTGAAATCTTGTCATTTGGTATAACAATCGTTGTGTCAACGAACTGATTGAGTTCCTTGATGCCGAGGGTTGCGTTACTCAGGCGCTTTCTGCCTTCATAGAAAAACGGTTTTGTTACTACCGCCACTGTAAGCGCCCCAAGGTTCCTTGCTATCTCCGCGATGATAGGGGCAGCGCCCGTGCCTGTGCCACCACCCATGCCAGCTGTTATAAACACCATGTCAGCGCCGTCGAGTACTTCCTTTATTCTCTCGCTGTCCTCGAGGGCTGCCTCTCTGCCTACCTGCGGATTAGACCCCGCACCCAGACCCCTTGTTATCTTTTGGCCTATTTGCAATTTTATTTCGGCGTTTGATGAATTCAATACCTGTAAGTCCGTATTCACGGCTATGAACTCTACATTTTTCAACACCGCCGCTATCATATTGTTTATCGCATTTCCGCCCGCCCCGCCTACTCCTACTACCTTAATGTTGGCCTTTCCGTCATTTGACTCCACCAGTTCAAACATGCCTTATCCTCCTTTTGATTATTTATTAAAAAACTTTCCTACAAGGCCCTTAAACCACTTCGACATCGAATACTGCCCTGTCGTAAATGTGTCTGATGAACTGCCCTCGTAGTACCTCTTCCTCGTATATGAAACCAGCCCAACGGTCGTTGCATACATCGGCCCGCGAATCTTATCACCTATCCCTGACAACTGGCATGTGCCTATTCTCACTGGCAAATCCAATACGCTGGCTATCAATCCCTCCAGCCCCTTCAGCTCTGCCACTGCCCCCGTTAATACCACTGACCACGGCTGCCAGCTAAACCCCGGGATACCCAGTATCGCATCTTTTATCATACCCGTTAGCTCTTCACTCCTTGCCTTTATTATCTCTGTTATAAATGATTTCGATATCCGCCTCTCTTCCATGTCTGCCGTTACGGTTATCTCCTCACCAAAGTACTCATCAGGAAAGGTTGCCATGCCATACGCCTTCTTCAACCTCTCTGCCTCGGCAACCGGAAGCCTCAGCCCTACGGCTATATCATTCGTAAACTGGTTGCCGCCTATGTCTATTACCGCCGCACCCATAAATGCACCATTCTTAAATACCACTATATCTGTCGTGCCCCCGCCGATGTCTATCAGTATCGCCCCATAGTCCTTTTCATTTTCCCTGAGTACTGCCGCCGAAGACGCAAGGGGATTAAATACTATATCCGCAGCCTTCACACCGGCCATTTCACAGCACTTTATCACATTTTGTATCGTATTAGACGACCCTGCCACTACCTGTACGTTTACCTCAAGCCTCATTCCTTTCATCCCTACGGGATTATGTATCTGCCCTTCGCCATCAACGATATACTCTACGGGGATCATGTGCATGATCTCCTTGTCCAAAGGCACATATACTGTCCCGGCGGTCTCCATCACCTTGTCAACATCACGCTGTGTTATTGTATCGGTTGTCAGCGCTATGGCGCCTGTACTCTTAAAACTCTTTATCTGCCCGTCGGAAATTCCCGTACAGACCTCTTTTACCTCCACGCCGGAGATAGCACGCACCTTCTTCACCGCCTCTCTGATGGCGGCAGCGGCGCTTTCAATGTCAACGATAACCCCCTTCCTCACACCGACAGAAGGCACTATGCCCACACCTGTAACCTCCGTTGTGGTCTCAGTTACCCTGGCCACAACAGCAACTATCTTAGAGGTCCCTATGTCAAGCCCTGTTATATAGCTCCCTTCACCCATTTCATTTCCTTTTTTACCGGCTTTACTATCAGCCTGTTTGCAAATCTCAGGTCTATATACTCTATGGCTATATTCCTGCCCGCTATCTCATCTTTGAGCGAAAAATAACTCGCTAATTTCTTCTCATAATCACCAAACCCCATAAGTATCAGCAGACCATTCAATGTCAGCGATATGTCCTCGGGCCTCATGCCCGAAATCTCTATCGTTTTACCGCTTAGTTCGCCTGTCTTATTTATCACATTTACCAGCCTGACCGCCTCTGTGTACGCCCTCTTATGCTTCTCCTCTATGTTTATTACCGGTATGCCGGGCATGGGTTTTTCTATTGCGTCGAGTTTTACCCCTGAGTCATCTATCAAATACATCGCTCGTCCATCGTTTAACATGGCCGCCGGGGACTTCTCTGTTACCCTCACCAGTATTGACGACGGCAGTTCCTTTCTTACATATGATGTCTTTATCCACGGCGATGCCTCAAGTCTCCTAGCCACTATCTCAGTGTTCACTGATAGTATATTTTTTCCCTTTACATCCATCAGATCAAATATCTCACTGTCTTTTAAGTGGCTGTTTCCCTCGACCCCATATTTGTCTACTTTGAAAAACTCAGCACTCAGCGTGTAATGCCCCATAAATATCACAAATCCCATCACCGCTAAAACGCTTATGACAATGCCAATGACACGTGCGTTTATCACTTTAGGGCGTTTATACGCCGCTGCCTCTTTCTTTGCCTTTTTCATATCGCTGCAGTCATAACCTGTGTATTTTTTCTTAGTATTGCATCTGTTAACATATCCTCAAGCAATTCAAGGAATGACACACCGGCAGCCTCTGCTATCTTTGGCAGCAACGATGTCTCTGTCATCCCGGGCACTGTGTTTACCTCAAGGACATATACTTCATTGTCATCTGAGAGTATCGTATCCACCCTTGCTGCCCCCTTACAACCCAGACAATCATACGCCTTTACGGACATCTCCACGATTTTATCGTATGTCTTCAGACTTACCTCAGGCGGCAGTATGTAGTCTGTCATGCCGCTGGTATATTTAGACTTATAATCGTAAAACTCCCCGGAGGGCCTTATCTCAACACCACCCAGCACCCTGCCGTTTACTATGCCTATCTGAATTTCCTTTCCCTTTATAAATTTCTCAACGATTGCCTGATTCCCATAGATAAAGGCCTCCCTTAGTGCCCTGACATAGTCAGCCTCGCCTTTCACTATGCTTACACCCACGCTTGAGCCTTCCTGAGCTGGTTTGATTATCCAGGGGAAATCAACGGCCAGTCTCTTCTGCCCGCACATCGCTGCTATGCTGAGTTGTGCCCCTTTAAACTCAACTATCTCAAATGGCGGCACGCTGAGTCCGGCCCTCTCGAACAGGTACTTACACATCACCTTATCCATAGCCAGGGCAGAGGCAAGCACCCCAGACCCCGTGTAGGCCATCCCCATAACTTCAAGCATCCCCTGAATCGAACCGTTTTCACCCCAGCCGCCGTGCAATGCAGTAAGCACCACATCCGGCTCCAGCGATGTAAGTTTCAGCGCAACCTCCAAATCTGCATCTATCAGCCACACATCATAACCACCGGCCTTCAGTGTGTTAAACACCGCCATGCCGCTCTTAAGTGATATCTCCCTCTCCGACGACAACCCCCCGGCCAATACCGCGATCTTTTTTTCGCTTAATTCTTCTTTCATATCATATCCCCGATTATTCTTATTTCTGGAGACAGTTCAACATCAAACTTTGCCCTTACCATCGACCCTACCCGCTCCATCAGGGAAAGGTAATCGGCAGCCGTACCGCCCCCACGGTTAATGAAAAAATTCGCGTGTACCATGCTCACTTCTATCCCACCCTGGGTTAAGCCCTTACACCCGGCGTGTTCTATCAATGCCCCCGCATATCCATTTAGTGGATTTTTAAACACACACCCTGCCGAGTGAAATGACAGCGGCTGTGTCTGTCTTTTTTTAATTAAACACTCATGGGATTTAGCGGCTATTGTGGCTGAATCCCCTATGGGCAGCCTCATATCGACACTCACAATGACTGTATTTTCTGCAATGCCCGACTTCCTGTATGAAAAGTTCAGTCCATCGGCACGTCCATCCCCTTTTCTCAGCACCCTGAACTGACCGTCCATGCTGACAATAGTCACAGCAATAACGGCATCCTTTATCTCAGAGCCAAAGGAACCGGCGTTTCCAAATACCGCGCCACCCAGCGTCCCTGGTATCCCTGCAAGACCTTCTATGCCCTGCCCTGATTCCTTCTCGGCAGCCAGCACTACCTGTGCAAGGGACACCCCCGCACCAGCGCGTATAAATAAACCCTTGTCTGTCACCTGCGTCTCAATTGTCCTAAACCCCTTTGTGCTGACTACAACGCCGTCAAATCCACCATCACCAAACAGTATGTTGCTGCCCCCGCCTAAGACCAAAAAGGGAACTCCCTGCGCGTGTGCCCGCTTCATAAACTGCGTCAGTGAGGCCAAACCCTCCGGCTGGAAATACACCGCAGCGCTGCCGCCTATTTGCAGCGATGTGTGTTCGCTCATAGGCTCATTATAGGAGACCCGACCCGAAAGGCCGGACATCAGGTCTGCCGTCAGTGTTACTGTCTCAGCGCTGATCATTAACCTGCCCCCCGCTGTTTAACAAGTTCCTCTCCTAGTTTCCATATATCCCCGGCCCCAAACGTGACCAGTACATCACCATCCTGAAGCGCCTGGCCTATTTTTGTCCTGGCCGCTTCCTGGGCTTCACAATAGACCACATCTACACCATTTTTTCTGACCTTTGCAGCCAATACCTCAGACGATATGCCGTCTATCGGAGGCTCTCCGGCAGAATAAATATCCAGCAGATAGAGCTTGGAAACACCTGAAAATGAAGCAGCAAAGTTGTCCATCAAATCGCGCGTCCTTGTGTATCTGTGCGGCTGAAATGCCACAATAAGACGATTTGAGACATGATCCTTTATTCCCCCTATGGTTGCCTCTATCTCCGTCGGGTGATGACCGTAGTCGTCATAGACCTTTATGCCGTCAAACGCGCCCTTAAACTCCATCCTGCGTTTTATACCGGAAAATTCCCCCAAAGAGGCGGCAGTGCTGTCTACTTCTACGCCAAGTGATTCAGCAGCGGCTATAGCGGCAAGCGAATTTAACACATTATGGGTGCCTGCCAGACGTATCTCAAACCTTTTTATAAACTGACCTTCTTTGTAAAGGTCAAAACTTGTACGCATAAAGCCATAATCAATATTTTTAGCCGTATACTGCGCGCCGCTGTCAAGTCCATATGTTACATATCTTCTGTTGACCCTTGGAAGGATTTCCCTTATATTGGGGTCGTCTGTACATACAATGCCAACACCGTAAAATGGTACCTTATTAAGGAAATCAACAAACGCGCCCTTAAGCCTTTCCATCGTTGAAAAATAATCCATGTGCTCTCTGTCTATATTCGTGCATACTGCTACCGTTGGGTTGAGTTTAAGGAAAGAGCCATCACTCTCGTCAGCCTCAGCAACCAGATAATCCCCCCTGCCTACCCTCGAGTTACTGTTTGATTCGTTTAATTTGCCGCCAAGTACGACAGTAGGGTCAAATGCCCCTGCTCCCATCAGTATAGTTGCAATCAACGACGAGGTAGTTGTCTTGCCATGTGAGCCGGCAACCAACACGGTATACTTAAGTCTGCCAAGCTCGGCAAGCATCTCAGCCCGTGGAATAACGGGGATGGCACGGCGTTTGGCCTCTTCTACTTCAGGATTGCCCGTGCTGACCGCCGATGTTATTACAACTACATGTGCGTTGCCGATGTTCTCAGCCTTATGACCAATCATAACAGTTATGCCGGAGTTCCTCAGTTTTTCCACCATTGAGGAATCTTTAATGTCCGAGCCTTTGACCTCATAGCCAAGGTCATTGAGTACCTGCGCTATGCCGCTCATCCCTATGCCGCCAATGCCTACGAAATGAATTACTCTGTAACGGTTAAACATTCTCTATTAAACTCCCTATTTAGGCAAAGGGACCGGAAACCCTTCGCGATATGATTGTTTTTTATTTTTTAACAGCATAATAGATATGTTGGCAACCTTTTTAGCGGCGTCCGGCTTGCCGAATGTCATGCAGTCACGGCTAAGCTTTGAGCGCAGGCTGTCATCATTAAAAAGCCTTTGGATATACTCTGCGAGGACCTTTCCGGTTAACTCACCCTCTTTTATCATCATGGCTGCACCGCTTACGGCAAGCCTTGATGCGTTTACCTCCTGATGTGCAGATGCGGCATATGGGTACGGTACCAGCACTGAGGGTATCCCTATGGCCGTTATCTCGGCAAGTGTTGTTGCCCCTGCCCGCGATATTATCATGTCACACGAGGCATATGCCTCTGGCATCTTGTATATAAACGGCGCTACTGTGCCGCTCATCCCATACCTTAAGTAGGCCGCCTTGACGTACTCAAAATCCTTCTCACCGGTCTGATGCAGGAACTGTAACCTGTCCTTGAGGTGCGTGAGCTGCTCAAGGGAATCTACCACTATCTTGTTCAGGCTTGACGCCCCCATTGACCCGCCAAAGATAAATACCGTAAAGCGCCCTTCCTTCAGGGAAAACATCTTCTTGCCCTCGGTTTTATCAGCCTTAAGAATCTTTTCTCTTACAGGGTTGCCAGTCAGTATGGTCTTATTTTTTGGAAAATACGATAGTGAATTCTCATAGGTTATACAAACCTTTTTTGCAAACTTGGCGAGAATCCTGTTGGCCTGCCCCGGCACTGAGTTCTGCTCCTGGATTACGGTGGGAATGCCTAAGAGCATGGCCGCAAATACAGGAATAAACGAGGCGTATCCACCAGTGCCAATAACAACATTAGGCCGAAGCCCCCTGAGAAACGCGTATGCCTTAAAAAATGCCATTATAAACTTAAACAGGGCAACTGTCTTCTTCCTTAGTGAGACCCCCACGAAGCCGTCTGTCTTTAACAGCTTTACGTAGTAATTCTCACTGGGCAATATCCTTGCCTCGATACCCTTTTCCGCGCCCATGAAGATAATTTCCACGTCATGTAACTGTTTTTTTATCTCCTCGGCAATCGCAATCCCAGGGTACAGGTGTCCGCCCGTACCACCCCCTGCTATAACAACCGTTGCCTTTGACAACCTTTTATCACTGGTTCTATTTTGCATATGTAAATATCCTTCCCTTTCTCCGGTTTACTTTATAATCTGCCTCTTCTTTTGTAATTACAGGGGATTCATGCCTGACGATTACCTCTCCTTCCGAAAGATTCAGAAGTATACCTATTGCAGCAGCATTTAAAACCATCGACGACCCTCCATAACTTATAAACGGCAGCGGCAGTCCCTTTGTCGGCAGTAATCCTGAGACCACTGCCATGTTTATCACCGCCTGTATGGATATTAAAAGCGTTATTCCAGCCGCCGTGTACATATAAAAACCACCCTTTAATCTGTTGACGATGAAAATACCTCTGAGAAACACGATGAAAAATAACAACACTACAAACGCTGCCCCTATAAGCCCTGTCTCCTCACCTACGATTGCAAATATGAAGTCTGTCTTGGCCTCTGGCAGAAAGAACAGTTTTTGTGTGCTTTTGCCTATTCCAACGCCGTCAAGCCCGCCATTGCCAAGCGCTACAAACGACTGTATCAACTGAAAACCACTCCTTTTCTCATCCGCCCATGGGTTTAAAAACACAAGGACGCGTTTTAACCTGTATGGCTCCATTATCAGTTTCACTACTACAGGTATCAATACTACACCTAACGACAAGATATACTTAATCCTCACCCCTGCCAAAAACAGCAGCGCAAATGTTATCACCCCGACTATCGCTGCTGAGCCGAAATCAGGCTGTAAGAGCAGCATAGCCTGAAGCACCAGCATCAGCCCTACCGGCTTTGCAAATGCCTTTACGCTGTCAGGGACAAACGACCCTCCCGATAAGTACTTTGCCATATATAGTACCAGTGAGAGCTTTACCAGTTCAGAGGGCTGAAACGTTATGCCTAAGACCCTTATCCAGCGCCTTGCCCCGTTTACAGTAGCCCCGATACCAGGTATCTTGACTGCTAACAACAGCAGAATAGACAGAATCAACAGCGGCAGCGCCATCTTCTTTAACGATTCAGAGTTCATCTTATACATAACTGACATCAGGACAAAGCCTAAGATAATCGAGGCAAGGTGTTTCTTCAGATACCTCAAATCAGTAAGCGACGCAGCCGCAGCCTCAGTCCTTGACGGCGCCACCACAGACGTAGCGCTGTAGACCATGAACACACCGACAAGGATAAGACACAAGACCGATACAAATAGTATTGTGTCGAACTGTCCCTTTTCCTGAATTACAGGATTTGTAATTTCTTCCACTGTCTCCTAATTTCCTGCAATAGCTACGTCCATGACAGTTCTGTCGCCCGGCAGACGCAAGACCGCCTCTTTGAATATCGCGCCTCGTTCCTCAAAATCTCTGAACATATCGAAACTTGCACAAGCAGGTGACAGCAGCACTATGTCTCCGTACCCCGCTATCTCCTTTGACTTTGTAACAGCGTCCTGCATCGATGAGGCCATGTGAACTTCTGTAATGGATTTTACGGCCTCCTTAATCTTCCCTGCCGCCTCGCCTATTAATACAACTGCCTTTACCTTTTCCTTTATTAAATCCTTGAGCGGTGAGAAGTCCCCGGCCTTGTCCCTGCCGCCGGCTATCAGCACTATAGACTCCTCAAAGCCCTCCAGGGATTTCACCACTGACCAGATATTCGTCCCCTTTGAGTCATTAAAGTACTTCACACCGTCAACCTCTTCCACAAACTCAAGCCTGTGCTCCAGCCCCTTGAATGTCGTCAGCGTTGAGTATATGTCCGCCACAGAACAACCACTGACAAGCGCCATCAGCGATGCAGCCATTGCGTTTTCTATGTTGTGCAGCCCCTTAATTTTGAAATTATTCGTATGAAACACCGGAATCTCATGTACGACAAGCTCCGGGCACAGCACCTCAAGCTCCGGAATGTTAAAGGTTATGATGCCCTTAGCGTAGTATGCACCTCTGACCTGTTTTTTCCTGCTGAAGTAGAGGATCTCTGGTCCCATTGGTTTTACCTTTTCTACAATTTTTGGAGTCAGCGGGTCATCTGCATTGAGTACAAGGAAATTCATCTGGTCCTGGTTCTGGAATATCCTGCATTTTGCCTCGAGGTACTCGTCCATTGTATTGTGCCTGTCCAAGTGGTCCGGGGTCACGTTTAATATCGCCGCCACTTTTGGTTTAAACTTCTCTGCCGATTCAAGCTGAAAACTCGACACCTCGGTAACAATATACTCAGGACTTACGAACTCGCGGGGACGCTCAAAATCCTTTACCAGCTTATTTATCTCCTCAGTCAGGGCCTTTCCTATGTTACCGCCGATAATGGCGTTAAATCCGCTGTGAATCAATATCTCGTACAGGAGTGTTGTGGTTGTCGATTTGCCGTTTGTTCCGGTAATCGCCATAAACCCGGCGGCTCCGGTTTTTCTCAACTCCTCGAGCACCTGATATGCCAGTTCCAACTCTCCAACTATTCTAATGCCCTTCTGACGCGCCCTCTCAAGGATTGGGATTGTGAGCGGTACACCGGGGCTTGGCACTACGGTGTCAGCAGTGTCTATGATTTCCTCATTGTGATGGCCTAATTTAATTGTGACAGAGGGGTCTAGCTGCGCAATATACTTGGCAAGCTCATCAGCGCCTTTTACGTCCATAACTGTTACCGCTGCCCCAAGCCTCACAAGCAGGTTAGCCGCACCTACTCCGCTCCTTGCCAACCCCACCACGACTACATGTTTGCCCTTGTAATTTTTATACATTTCCATGTTTATCCACCTATGCTCTGGGTATTATCTGATGATGTCGCCAACACTACTTGAAAGACATTGGAATTGGAGCTTCTTACAGATGTGCAGTTCTTTTGCTTGCCGCCCTTGTAAGCAGTACGGCACGGGGCGGGTTTCTTTGCAGCTTGTTTAGATTTCTCCGATTTCACATTATGAGCTTGTGCCTTAGATTTCTTTGCCTTAGATTTCTTTGCCATGTCATTGTTGGCATCGTCGCCCTGAGTATCCTGAGCCATGTCCAGGGCTGCAATGTTATCTGTGCGGCTTCCTTTTCCGGTCTTGTGCCTCTTTGATTTGTGCTTTTTGCCTTTGCCTGTGCGGTTCGTTTTTGCAATTTTCACTACCTTTTCATCGGCTACGGTGCTGTAGTAGATAACAGGTTTAGAGTTTGACTCCGAAATGTCATGCCCCTTAGATAGTACAAACTTTGCATCCCTCCAAAGGTCAGACCTTCTGCCGTCTCCTAGCAGGGCTGCAACCAGTGTATTGTCGCCCTTTTCTGCTGCAAAGGCCAGACAGTGCCTCGCCGCATTTGTAAACCCTGTCTTGCCGCCAACAAGGTCATCATCACTCCACAGGAGCTTGTTCGTGTTCGACAAAATAAATGTCCTTCCATCCAGAGAACTGACCGTCTTTGTCTTTGTGTTTATCGTCTCTTTTATGAGGCAGTAGTCCAGAGACCTCCTCATTATATCTGCCAGGTCGTATGCCGTTATATACTGCCCTTCGCCTGGAAGTCCGTGTGAGTTTATAAATCTCGTATCAGTTGCCCCGATACTCCTTGCCTTTGCATTCATTAATGCAACGAAATCTTTCTCATCACCCGACACTGCCTCGGCAAACGCCACCGCCGCACCATTTACAGACCTCATCAGAAGCAGGCTTAACAGGTCTTTTACATAAAACCTCTCACCCTCACGCAGGGCCAAATTCGGTGAGTGCAGCCTTGCAGCATTGTCCGTTATGGTTACTACATCGTGTGGCTTCATATGGTCAAGCACCACCATAGCGGTCACCAGCTTTGTTGTGCTGGCAGGGGGCTGCTTGAATGTCGGGTTTTTTGCGTACAGCACCTTATCCCCATCCATAATGACAGCAGACCGTGCGCCTATTTCCCTGCTTGACGGCTCATAAGCAAACGTATTAACCGATAATAACACAGTACACATTACAACTGATAAGAATACATACGGCCTGAACCTTGATAAATAATGCCCTTTCATTATCGTCACCTCAATTTAATAGTTGCCAAGCTTAGCAATGCAAGCATAATACCCACAATCCAAAATCTTATCACAGTCTTTGGCTCCGGCCAGCCCTTCAGCTCAAAGTGATGATGTATTGGGGCCATCTTAAAAATCCTCTTCCCTGTCAATTTAAATGACGCTACCTGTAAAATAACTGACAGTGTCTCTACTACAAAAAGACCGCCTACAACAAGCAATACTATCTCATGTCTCGTTATTGTTGCCAGCGTGCCAAGTGCCCCGCCAAGCCCTAAAGAACCTACATCTCCCATAAAAACCTCTGCCGGATAAGTATTGTACCACAAAAAACCTAGTGCCGCTCCCAGCATCGCTCCACAAAATACGGTCAACTCGCCAATGCCAGTTATATATATTACTTGCAAGTATTGTGCCAGCCCAGCGTGCCCAGATATATACACCAGCAGCCCCGTTGCAAACACCGCTATCCCTACCAATCCTATCGCCAGCCCGTCTATGCCGTCTGTCAGGTTTACCGCATTTGCAGACCCAGCCACTACTACGGCAGTAAATGGGATATAAAATACCCCCAGGTCGAACAGCCATTTCTTAAAAAACGGTATTATCAGCATTGTCCTGTATGGGTCTGATGAGTCAAAATACTGAATCAGGCCAATGGTCAGAGCTACTATAATTTGAAGGCCGAACTTGTACTTACCCCTCAGCCCTTTAGGATTACGCTTTGAGACCTTCAGATAGTCGTCTAAAAACCCTATTGCCCCAAAACAAAACGTTGACACAATCATTATCCAGACATATTTATTCGCAAGATTTCCCCATAAAAGCACTGAAACCAGTATGGATATGATTATGAGAATGCCGCCCATTGTAGGCGTACCGGCCTTGGAGAAATGCGTCTTTGGGCCGTCGTCTCTGATTTGCTGCGTCTTGCCTATGCGCTTAAGAAAGCGTATTGTCTCAGGGGCAAGCAGAAAGGTTATCGCCATTGCCGTGATAACGGCTATAGCAGTACGAAATGTTATGTACCTGAATACATTCAGCGGCGAAATGACATCTCTAAGGCTGTATAATAGATAATATAACATAGTGTATTACTCCAGTACCCTCTCCATTTTTAGTCCACGTGAGCCTTTAATCAGCACCGTGTCATTGGCAATTAATTGTTTTAGTATACGCCCGGCCTCAACCGAATCAGCGGCATGTACTGCGGCGCCTTGCACAGGCGCCCCGCGCGAATCAATAAACTCATCCAGGGCAGTTCTCATCATACTGCCAACGGCTATGAATACATCAACCGGCTGCGACGCCATCCATCTGCCCAGTTCCCTGTGATACCGCTCAGAATACTCCCCAAGCTCAAGCATATCCCCAAGCACTGCAATCTTGCGGCCCCTGTCCAGTCTAACCAGTTCTTTTACTGCATTTGTCACAGAGGCTGGATTGGCGTTGTAAAAATCACAGATTATCATAGAGCCGTTAATCTCTCTAAACTCAAGCCTCATCGCCACACCCCCGAAATCAGACAGGGCCTGGCGTATGTCTTGTCCCTCTACACCCATCAGAAACCCTGCCGCTGCCGCTGCAAGTGCGTTGTAGAGATTGTGTCTGCCGCCGCTTTTGATGCTTACCTGCAGCTCCTCACCATTGGGAAGCATTAAAGCCGTGTTCAGCGCCGGGCCGACTCCATCAACAAAACGCCCTGTAAGCGCCGCTTTATTTTCAACACCGAAGCTGATGATTTCCCTTTGCAGTGTCTTATTTCTTACACCTTTCATAAGAAACTCATCGTCTGCATTAACTATGATGGTCTTGGCATAGTCCATGATTTCAAGTTTAGCTGTGCGCACACCTTCAACGCTGCCAAAACCCTCAAGATGTCCGGGGCCGATATTTGTCACGATTCCATAGTCCGGGGCAGCGATTTCACAAAGTTCGGCAATGTCGCCCGCCTTGCTTGCCCCCATCTCAAGGACTGCCGCAGCCTCATTATCAAGCCTGAGCAGCGTAAGCGGAAGTCCAATGTGATTGTTAAGATTCCCTTCTGTTTTAAGAACAGAATATTTTTTAGCGATTACTGCCGCTGTCATCTCCTTTGTAGTTGTCTTGCCATTTGTGCCTGTAATAGAAACAACCGGTATATGACGAATCTGTCTGACATAGGCGGCCAGACGCTGCAACGCCCTTAGTGTGTCATCTACCATGATAAGGACAAACTCATCTGAGGGACACTCTACCGCACGTGAGATAACTGCCCCGGCACCAACGCGCGACACGGCATCAATAAAGTTATGGGCATCGTAGTTATCCCCCGAAAGTGCAAAAAACAGGTCACCGGCCCTAATCGTCCTTGAATCAGTCGATACACCCGTAAAACAAGCCCCCAGTATATCACGGGAACTCACTGTCCTGCCATTAACAGCCCTAAGCACCGTATCAAGGTTTAACTGTATCACCGGGGTGCCTCCGCCGGACGGTCAGAATGTTTAAGCCTTTTCAGGATAAACTTCTCGGCCAGCTCCCTGTCGTCAAACGGGTGTCTGACACCCTTGATATCCTGATAGTTTTCATGCCCCTTACCGGCAATCAGCACCACATCACCTGGGGCAGCCATATTGACGGCCATTTTTATGGCGTTCTTCCTGTCCGGCTCAACAGCATAGCTGCTGCCTTCAATACCCTCAAGGATTTGTCTTATAATATCACCGGGTTCTTCGTACCTGGGGTTGTCCGATGTAACAATTGTGTAATCGCTGAGTGTTGAGGCAATCCGCCCCATTATTGGGCGCTTTCCCGTATCACGGTTGCCGCCGCAGCCAAACACGGTTATTATCCTCCCCGAACTGAGCTTCTTCATGCTGTCTATGACATTATGAAGGGCGTCGTCAGTGTGCGCATAATCGACTATTACAGAGAAATCCTGTCCACAGTCTACCGGCTCAAACCGCCCGCGTACACTCTTGAGCTTCGATATGCCGCTGATGATTGCTTCATAGGGAATCCCAAGCGCTGTTGAGGCTGAAAATGCCGCAAGTATGTTGTATATATTTACATATCCACGCAGGTTTGAAACGATATTAAACTCTGTCCCTGCGTATGAGATATCAAAATCCAGTCCATTGGCAAAGCGTTTTATATTCACAGCCCTGACATCTGCGCGGCTGTCCATGCCGTATGAAATTACCTCTGGCAACATCTCTTTTATAAGTTCCTGGCCAAACTCATCGTCTGCATTTATGACAGATATGCCGCCGGGCTTCAACAACTCATTGAATAGTCTCTTTTTAGAGTTGAAATAATCGTTCATATCCTTGTGATAGTCAAGGTGGTCTCGCGTAAGATTCGTAAACACTACGACATCGAATTCTGCCGCATCAACCCTGTACTGGGCGAGGGCGTGGGAGGATATCTCACTTACGGCATATTCACAGCCCTGTTCAAGCATTATATTCAGGTACATTTGAAACTCCGGGGCCTCCGGTGTTGTGTGATGGGCACTGTAGACGGTATCGCCGACAAGATACTGAATTGTTCCAATCATGCCTGATTTCTTTCCATACGCTGTGAGGATTGAGCGCATCAGGTAGCATGTCGAGGTCTTTCCGTTAGTGCCCGTAACTCCGGTGAGCCTGAGTTCTTTAGATGGGTCGCCGTAGTATCTTGCAGCAATGTATGCAAGCGCCCTGCGGACGTTGTCAACCCTGACAAGTAAAATGTCCTTACTGCTAAAGGCATCAACATCGATTTCGTCTTCATAGATAACCGAGTGCGCACCTTTTTTTATTGCCTCTTTGATGTATGCGTGACCGTCAGAGTGCTGTCCTTTTACTGCGAAAAACATCGTCCCCTTCTCTATCCTTCTGGAGTCATAGGAGATACCCTCTGCGCTTTTGTTTAGGTTGCCATTTATCTCCCTGACACCAATTTTGTCCAGTATTTTAGCAATATTCATCAATCATTCCTTTCTTTTTCCCCGGCTGTTTAGTTGTGAGGCTTTTTACCGGTGGATGCGTTTTCGACAACCAAAGTGGTGTTTTTTAGTTTTTCTTCTTTCGGCACGTTCAAATAAGTAAGCGCCTTTGTAGCGATGTTCTTAAATACAGGGGCAGCAACAATACCGCCATAAATCGCGCCACGAGGTTTCCACACAACGACAATCATAGAAAATACGGGCTTATCGACAGGCACAAAGCCAACAAATGAACTGATAAAGTCGGTGTGTGAGTATCTGCCCTGCGCCCTGTCAAATATCTGAGCTGTACCTGTTTTACCGGCTACGAGGTTGCCTTCGACGCGCGCAAATGTTGCAGTACCACCTTCCTGCGTAACCATTGTGAAGGCGTTTTTGAGTATGTCTATTGTCTTTTTCGAGATCACCTGTTCAGTTCCATCGTATTTTTTACTGATAGGATGGGCCTTGCCGTCTGTGTCCGTAATTTCCTTTACGACAGATGGAGATACCTTATAGCCGCCGTTGGCAACAATTGAATACGCAGTCAGTACCTGAAGCGGTGTAGCGGCAACCTCCTGTCCTATTGGGATAGCCCCAATTGAAACACCGGACCAGCGCTCAGGATTTCTCAGGCGCCCGGGTATCTCACCGGGTAAGTCTATGCCTGTCCTTTCACCAAAGCCGAACTTCTTGATATAACCGTGAAGCCTTTGTTTGCCCAGACGCTGTGCCAGCTTTATCGTCCCCACGTTGGAAGACTTTTGTATAACCTCCATGAATGTCAGAACGCCGTGCGGGTGCGCGTCCTTTATCCTCTTACCGCCGACCTCTATCGCACCGCCGAGGCAGTCAATCCTGTCATCCGGCTTAACAAGGTTCTCCTCTAATACCCCTGCTGCTGTCACTATCTTAAATGTTGAGCCTGGTTCATAGAAGTCCGTAATAGCGCGGTTTCGCCTTGACGCCGGGCCATACTTACCGGGGAAATTAGGGTCAAACGTTGGGCGGTTTGAAAGGGCAAGTATCTCACCCGTATATGGGTCCATCATTATGGCAGTTGCAGCAGAAGCCCGCCACTTTTCCATCGCATCGTCGAGTTCTTTTTCCACGATGTACTGAAGCCCCTGGTCCAGTGTCAGCGTCAGGGTATTTCCTGTCCTCTCGTTTTCGTTCGTATTATAAAACATGTTGCCGCGGGCGTCTCTCTCAACAAAATACTTGCCGCCCAAATCTACAAGCTCTTTGTCATAGACGGCCTCTACACCCTCAAGACCCTTGTTGTCTATGTTTACAAACCCTAGTACATGCGCGGCCATGTACCCAAGCGAATAGTGACGCTTCGGCTCGGCCATTAAGCCGATTCCGCTTAATCTCATCTCCTGAAGCTTATCAGTCTCTTCAATAGGGATTTTACGTTTAAGCCATACAAAGTTCTTCTTTCCCCTGACCTGTGTCAACAGCTCATTGAAACTAACGCCAATGATGTCTGAGACCTCCTGCAGCCTCTTGTCGCTTTCATTATAGTTGGTCTTGTCCAGATAGACAGAGTTATTCTCAAGATTTACGGCAAGCCTCCTGCCAAGCCTGTCGAGTATTATACCACGGCGCACCTGCACATCTACCTCTGCCATGCGCTGGTTTTCAGACTTTTTCACAAACTTATCATGTTTCAAAACCATGATGTCGAAAAGCCGTGCTAGTAACACAAAAAAACCGACAAAGATTAACCCATAAATAAAAATAAATCGTCTGTTCATTTCCACCTCGCCCCTTATTCTGGGGCGCGGCTAGCCCTACCCCCGTAGGTTATAGCCGCTCTTTAACGTAGATTACCCTATTCCTGTCTGGAAACTCAAATCCCATCTTCTTTATAGCAACACTATCAACGGAATTAAGAGACAGGAGATTCTCCTTCTGTGCCATAAGATTTCTTTGTTTCTTAAGGAGTTCGTACTGTTTTTGCTGCATGTTGCCAAGCTTATACTCAAGTGACTTAATAGATGACCTCAGCCACAGCGTGTAAAACACACTGACCACTATCAACACCGCGCCAAGGACCAACAAAACGTTACTCATTATCGAACATCTCTTTTCACAAATCATAACCTTTGTCCTCCTCTGAGTTTAGCGCTCCTTGCTGCAGGGTTCTTTTGACGTGCCTCCAGCGCTGATGGCGTGATTGGTTTCACAGTCAAGAGATTAAAGGTACCCTTTGCCTTTTCATTTTTAAAAAAACTCTTCACACACCTGTCCTCAAGCGAATGATACGAGATTACGCATAAACGCCCGCCTGCCCTCAGCGCTGCTTCCGATGCCTCAAGCGCACCCTGCAAGGCAGTTAACTCACCGTTTACGTATATTCTGAGCGCCTGAAAGGTCTTCGTCGCAGGATGGCTCTTTCCGCGCCCTCCGTATTGCCTTTCAACAAGTGCCGCCAGGTCGCGGCATGTATCTATGGAAGTGCGCTTTCTGTCGCTGACGATTGCCTTTGCGATTTTAGCGCTGCGTGACTCTTCCCCATACTCCCTTAATATCTCTTCAATCTTTTCTATCTTATAACGGTTCACCACTTCCCATGCCGTTAGTGACGCCCTTGTGTCCATCCGCATGTCAAGCCGACTCTCTGAGTTAAAACTAAACCCCCTGTCCATTGTCTTTACCTGAGCCATCGACATCCCCAGGTCAAGCAAAATACCGTCTATGGCAGCATACCCGCAGTCCTTTATAATATGACCTAAGTGCGAAAAATCTTCTCTCACATAGCACACACGGCTGTCCTGAAGCCTCTTAGCGGCATAACTCAGCGCGTCACCGTCCTTATCGACACCTATGAGCCTGCCATTGTCTCCAAGCCTCTTTAATATCTCAGCGGCATGACCGCCCAACCCCAGCGTGCCGTCCATGTATACCCCTTCACTTTGCACGTTTAACATCTCCATTACCTCTTCCACCATTACCGGACAATGAAGCGGTTTCAACTCTTCCAATTGTTTTTCCATCTATATCCAATCTGCCAGCTCCTCTTCATAACCAGCCACAACGGAGTCATCAATGTCCATATACTTTTCGACCCACAAGTTCCTGTCCCAGACCTCCAGCCTGTCCGTAGCCCCTGCGATTATTATCTCACCGTTGAGGGAAATACCTGCATCCTCACGAAGAGCGGGCGGCACAAGCAGTCGTCCCTGCTTGTCTATCTCACATTCAAACGCTGAACTTACCACCTTTCTGATAAAGAACTTTACCGATTCCTTTGCCTTAGGCATTTCTTTTACCTTTGTCATCAAGGCCTTCCACTCTGCATCTGGAAATATATTAAGACACTTGTCCCTGACTGCACAGGTTACGTAAATCTTCGGGCCGTAGCTCTTCTTAAAAATATCCCTGAAAGAGGCTGGCACTATAACCCTGCCCTTGTCATCTGCCCGTAAATTGTATCTTCCTATAAATCCAACTGACTCCAAGCAATCATCCCTCCACTTACTACCACAAAATACCACATTTTCACATTTAAGTCAATAAAAAACTTTCCAAAGTGAAAAATATATTTACTCAGACACCAAAAACAGAGAATAGCCTGTGAAAACCGGCATAAACAGGGGCACTTTTTAACAATTGTTATAATACCTCTTGACAATCATGAATTATTTGATATACCCTAATTCTAAGGGCAGGTGCATTGTCACGCAGGAAAACAGCAGCTGCCATATCTAAATGAACCGTAATTATGAGGACTGATAACCAAATTATAAGGAGGATTAAATCATGGGTATTGGGCATTTAACCAAAAGAATACTATCTATCGTGATATTGTTAATAGCTGTCTTTTGCGTCAGTCCCTACGCGTCCGCCGGTATATCCGCAGGTGGATGGCACAACGCTGGGGTAAAAAGCAATGGTACTCTGTGGACATGGGGCTATGGCGGTCAAGGCCGTTTAGGAGATAATGCAACAAATACATATCTCAACATACCGGGACAGATTGGTATAGCTATAAATTGGTCATCCGCAGTAGCAGGGTATTATCACACAGCAGGGATAAAAAAAGACGGCACGCTCTGGACATGGGGTTATAATGCCTACGGTGAAATAGGTAACGGCACAGTCACTAATCAACTCTCACCAGCTCAGATAGGGACTTCTACATGGACCGCTATAGCGGCAGGCTTATATCACACACTAGGGATAAGAAGCGACGGTACGCTTTGGGCATGGGGTAGTAATTCCTACGGTGGTTTAGGTGACGGCACATATGTCGCTAAATACGTACCTACTCAGATTGGGACAGATACAAATTGGGTAGCAGTAACTGCTGGTTATGAGTTTTCATTGGGGATAAAAAGCGACGGCACGCTCTGGGCTTGGGGCTATAACGGCTACGGTCAATTAGGTAACGGCACTATTACCAATCAATACTCACCTGTTCAGATTGGAACAGATGCATGGACTTCTATATCCACCGGTATATATCACACAGCAGGGATAAAGAAAGACGGTACTCTCTGGGCCTGGGGTTATAATGCCTATGGTGAAATAGGTAACGGCACAGTCACTAATCAATACTCGCCGGTTCAGATTGGAACTTCTATGTGGTCAAACATATCCGCTGGCGGGTATCACACTTTAGGGATAAAAAAAGACGGCACTCTCTGGGCTTGGGGTAATAACACCTACGGTCAATTAGGTAACGGCACAGTCACTACTCAATACTCGCCGGTTCAGATTGGAACTTCTGCGGGGTGGTCAAACATATCCGCAGGCGGGTATCATACTTTAGGGGTACAAAGCAACGGCACGCTCTGGGCCTGGGGTTATAATAACAACGGTCAATTAGGCGATGCTACGCTCACAGATAAATATACACCAACTCAAATAGCAGGATGGCTAACTGCGGGAACAGCTCTAACCTCATCCCTGAATCCCTCTACCTATGGCACATCCGTAACCTTTACCGCAACAGTTACCGGTATCTCACCCACAGGCACTGTTACCTTTATGGACGGCACGACCACGCTTGCCACAGTTACGCTTAACTCAAGCGCGCTAGCCACCTATACAACATCGGTACTGTCCGTAGGCACACATTCAATAACGGCAGTATATAGCGGAGATGCCCTAAATCAGGCTTCCACATCGGCAGCCCTTGTTCAAACGGTAACAAACAGCGCCACACAAACAGCGACCTTTACAATCACCGGCAGTGGTTCTGTTTTGGTATATGATGACAGCTTTGCACTTCAGACAACCCTAACGCAGACCGGCAGTGTCACCGTGCCTTATGGTTCGGTAAGACTGTTCTACTTTCTGCCTGCAACAGGCAGTGTACTTTCACAGATTTCGGTTGATGGAAGGTCTATGACACCGGTTAGTGTTATCAGGGCTTACATGGTTCAAAATTACGCACTCAGCGTAGTTTACTCCCCATAAAAGGGATTATACTCAATACTGTCCGGTATAGAAATTGCTTGGCGGAATAATACGCGGCAATGAGGGATATCGAGATTTTAATGTAACCTAACGGGTGATGTC
>LNQR01000036.1 GCA_001541255.1 Candidatus Magnetominusculus xianensis | reverse complement strand
ATTGACCTGTTGTCCTCTAAATACTACTATGCCTCTAAAGTCAGAGACCCTATCGCACAGCTCTCTTTATTTTAACCGGACACTAATGTCCTCAATATCTTTGGAATTACAGCCAGCGAAGCAGCTGGAATGCCCATAGAGAAACTTATTCGGACAAACCGCAGCAAGCTGTTTCATTCCATAGATGACACAAAGAAAGGCAGGTTTACCATAGAGGTGGACTCTACCAGTGGAAAACACTTGTGGCTGGAGATCGAATCGGCTGAAGACCCTGATGATTCAAGAAGGCTAATACTTTTTTTATATGATGTCTCAGAGGTATATGGGCTTAAAAAACTCCTCAAAGGCAGGGTCAGCTTTCAGGATATGATAGGAAAGAGCCTTGTAATGGAATAATTATTTGCCCAAATCAAAAGTGTTGCCACTGCCTACTGGACAGTACTTATCGAAGGAGAAACCGGAACAGGAAAAGAACTTGCAGCACGGGCAATTCATTCACTTGGCAATCGTAAGGACAAACCATTTATAGCCGTTAATTGTGCCGGATTAACAGATTCTTTGCTTACAAGTCAATTATTCGGACACGCAAGGGGCGCTTTTACCGGCGCAATATCTGCTCATAAGGGATTCAGAGAGAACGTACGGAAAGTTCCTTCGGACATTCCAGCTTTCACCAACCGTAGACGGTGATTTAATTGCGGCTACACATGAAGATGGGATACTTGAGCTTTGCTTACCCAAGAAAAAGGAGACACTGTTAGAGGAGAAGAAGATAAAGGTCGCATAAGACCATAATCTCTAAGGCTGAACGGGATGTGAAACAGTTTACTTTCCGTCCAGCTTTAGAGCGCAGAGGAGGGCGGTACAATGTGTGATAAAAATGAACAAATGGAGATGGATATCGAGGCAAGCCAGTGCGTGTGCAATATGGAATGGCGAGCCATTAAGCGGGAAGACGAGTCAGATGACTACCGGTGTGTATTATAGGACTCAGTAACCAGCATTTATAACGGTAGTCATCTAGTCCAAGGGGGGAGGATTCTTCTCCCCCATTAAAAATCTCCTCATGGATTCCTCTTGTAATTATCAAATGCGTTTGCCCTGTCATATTTGCAATATAGGCTGCTCATGTTGTATGATAATGATAGTATGTGATCTTTGACAACGCCGGGGCCTCCTTAAGTTAAAAAAAAGGAGGTATAGTAGTGAAGGGTTTTGATTTAGAAAACAGAATCATCGAATTGTTGGGCAAGGACTGGGTTATTGAACGCTCTCAGGACCTGGACCAACTTGGAATCGATGCCCTGGTTCATAGGTTTATCCCGATTACATCGTTCAGCGGGGCATTTCCTATTGCGCTTCAAATCACATCTTATGTGGATGACAGCAACGAATCGAGGCGTCTTGACGAGATACAGGGTTTTGTCCAGAAAATGAACAGGAATGGAATAAAAAAGAGTATCTATGCCGAGTTTAAGAAATTGACACTCTCTAATATTAACAGTTTTGGTTACGAATTTCTCAAGAACGCGCTGGTTGCCTTTGCCTTTCAAAAGGAGTATAAAGACGTGTCAATCGTTGGGCTGAGAATCGCATCACCAGACGAATATGCCTTTTTTAGTGTCACCGAGCCTTCCGGTTTTGTAACTCGTCCTCTGCACAATGGAAAACCAGTCTCAGCAAAAGCAGAGGAACTCTCCGGTTATGCTGGCAGATTAACACAGGACGAGGCATACGAAAGCGGAAAAATATTCAACGGAAGGGTGAAGATATTTCAACATCGCTGGGGTTTTCTAATAGCTGATGCGATTAAAGAGAATGTATATTTTCACATTTCCAATGTGGAAGATGAAATTCTTGCCGAAAAACTGGAGCAACTGATCGAATATAAATACGATAGTTATTCAAAGGATGACATGGATGTCGTCGATGTAGAATTTAGAATTGGCAAGGCTAAGCCTAACGCGGCAAAACCATATCAGGCTATTAACATTAGAATGGCCCGCAGTAGCGCGTAAGGCTGTGGAAATCAGGTATATGAGGCCCCGGCATCTATGACACTTTCGGCGCATCTTTTGGCAGCCCATCTATCCCATACCGCAGTAGTTTATTATCTTTCCACTCTCCAGTATACTGTTCCCCTCCGGGCCAATAGTAAGTCCCATGACCTTCCACTTTATCATCCTTCCACTGCCCAACATACTTTGCTCCATCAGGCCAGGTCATTGTCCCATGACCTTCCCTTTTGCCATCCTTCCACTCGCCAACATATTTAGCCCCGTTAGGATAAGTCACACTCCCATGACCTTCCCTGTTATCATCCTTCCATTCCCCAATATACTTTGCACCATCACGAAAAACCATCGTCCCATACCCTTCCCTGCTATTGTTCTTCCACTCCCCAACATATTTTGCCCCAGAAGGCCAGGTCATAGTTCCATGCCCTTCCCTGTTGTCATTCTTCCACTGCCCAACATACTTTGCCCCGGCAGGGTAAACTGCTGTGCCCAGTCCATTTGGCTGACCATCCCTAAACTCCCCAATGTATTTAGTTCCATCAGGCCAAGTCATTTCTCCTTGCTCTTGCATTTTATATTCCTTGTGCTTCAGACATACAGATTTGCCAGTGCCTTCAGGCTCATTATCCTGGGCTGTTCATACTACAGCAGCCCTATATCTTTTATCTGTTTTATAAGGGCTTTTCTGTTTATCGGTTTTATCATATATGCCGAACAGTCGCCGTCATACGATTGCAGTATTTCGTTAGGCCTGTCAACGGCTGTAATCATTATGACCTTTACCATGTCAGCCGGATCTATTTTCATGACCCTTTCCATCTTGCGGACTTGTATCAACGCCTCACAACCATCCATAACAGGCATCATTATATCCAGACACAACAGATCATACGGCTTCTTCTGTTCGTGTGCCATTGTAAAGGCCTCTATTACCTCAAGGCCATTTACGACAACATCACAGTCGGCATAATCAGAGAGCATCTCCTGTAATATCTTTCGATTGATCGATTCGTCGTCGGCTATTAGTATCCTCATTTCAGATCCTTACCCTCGTGTATTTTATTGATTAAATTGTCTAACTCTTCCACTAATGTCTTAAAATGCGTGTTTACATTGTTTATATCAGACTTTCTCAACGCCAGCATCATGCGAAACGCAGCCGTCTTTATTCCCATCAATGAAAGAGTCTCGGCATTGTCTTTGATTGCCTCTGCTTTTTTCTCGGTGAGCGAATAATTGCCATTATCAAGTGCATCCCTCATCGTCTGTATAAAGCTCACTGCCTTTTCAATAAACACCCTTAAGTCACCGTGAGGAAGAGATTCTATGAGTTGGGACTTGTCTATCTGTGTCATGATATTCTCTACCACCAGCTTGTCCGCCTCTATGCTGTTGCTGGCCGTGATTACTGGTGGGATGGCAGCATCTCTATGACGGACAGGGGCAGGCGTGTCAACAGTTACAGCGGCAGAGCCTTCACGCCGCGGCTTCGTATATTTTTTAACCATTTCAACCAACTCTGCCGAATTGACAGGTTTCGTTATATAGTCATCCATCCCCGCCTCTATACACCTGGCCCTGTCTCCTTTTAATGCATGGGCGGTCATTGCTATAACAGGAATTGTCATTGTCTCTTGTGATGCCTTTATTCGCTTGGTTGCCTCAAAACCATCCATCACCGGCATCTGGACATCCATCAGGATAATGTCAAACTTCACCTCATCAAGGAGTTTTGTAAGGGCCTTTTCGCCGTCTTCAGCCTCTGTGACATTATACCCATGTTTTTTCAGAATCTCTCTGGCTACCACGCGGTTAGTAACATTATCCTCGACAAGCAGTATACGAACTGGCGCATCATCAGTCATATGCAGCGCCTGAGTTGGTCTGACTTGCTTTTTATAAGCTGAACTGGATGACTTGTTAACCAGTTCTGTTATGGTAGTTATGATCTCCTTATACTTAATAGGCTTGATTATATACGTTGCCACGCCGAGTTCCCTGCATCTGTCTATATCGCCGCCCCGGTGGTTGGTATTGAGCATCATAACAAGCGAACAGGCAAGCGAGGCATCGGCCATTATCTGCTCCGCCATTTTAAACCCACCGCCCCCGGAAAGTCTTATATCAAGAAACACTATATTATATGGTCGTCCACTGTCTCTGGCTGCAACCAGTCTATCATAGGTCTCCTTAGACCCGGCAGCCTCTGTAACTTCGGCATTTGTGCCGCCAAGGAAATCTCTGATTATACTGCTGCACGAGTTAACGTTACAGGAGATAAGAATCCTTGCGTTTTTAAAATCTAATGCAGACGTAGTATCCTGGTCATCACTCAATGTGAAATTGGCGGTAAAATGAAACGTACTGCCCTGCCCTTCTACGGACTCAAGCCATAGATGACCACCCATGAGTGACACAAGCTGCCTAGATATGGCCAGCCCTAGTCCGGTTCCTCCGTATTTTCTTGTCATCGAGCCATCGGCCTGCGAGAATTGCTCGAATATCTTGTTGAACTTATCTGAAGGTATCCCTATACCGGTATCTGAAACTGAAAATAGGAGTGTGGCGGTTTTACCGCTGCTTAAGCCCTGTTCCATATCCACAGTGACCACAATCTCACCCATATCAGTAAATTTCAGTGCATTGCCTATGAGGTTAATCAACAACTGGCCAAGGCGCACAGGGTCTCCTATCAGTCTTAACGGCACGACAGGCTTTATGTGGCTTGAGAGCTCAAGCCCCTTTTTATGAGCTTGTATAGAGAGTGGATCACAGATGTTTTCAACCATTTCCCGAAGGTTAAAGCTTACATCCTCAAGTTCCAGCTTGCCAGCCTCAATCTTTGAAAAGTCTAAAATACTATTAAGCAGACTCAATAGTGAGTTGGCAGAGTTCAACACCGTATCGAGATATTCCTTTTGACGCGGTTTTAAGTCCGTATCGAGGACAAGCTCTGTCATCCCTATTATGGCATTCATAGGGGTGCGGATTTCATGGCTCATATTGGCAAGAAACTCGCTCTTGGCGGCGTTTGCCACCTCGGATGCCTCTTTTGCCTTTCTCAGCGCCTCTTCCACTTCCTTTCGGTTTGTTATGTCTTCATTGACTGACAGATAGTGTGTTATCACGGCCTCGGCATCCCTTACCGGCGATATCGTTATGCTGTTCCAGTATAATGACCCGTCCTTGCGTTTGTTTAGCAGCTCACCCTGCCAAATTCCTCCGGCCTTGATTGTCTCCCATAAGTCTGCATACACTTCTGGGTCAGTATGCCCGGATCTCAGAAAACTTGACGTCCTGCCCAGCGCCTCATCGCGGGTGTAGCCTGTCACCTCAACAAACTTGGGATTTATAAACTCTATCCTGCCGTCAAGGTCGGTTATTGTTACTGCCACGGGGCTTTGTATTATGGCGCTTGAGAGTTTTATCAGTTGTGCCTCGGCATTTTTGCACTCCGTAACATCATTAATAAACCCTTCGTAGTAGAGCGGCTGCCCCAGTTCATTTTTCACGACCCGAATGTTTTGTTCAATGATAAGTTCACTGCCGTCTTTTTTCCTTAAATGGCTTACGAGGTCTTTTATAGATTGGTTAGTTTTTAATGCAACCATGAATCTCTCATACTCTTTCCGCCTGAAATACAGGCAGTGCAGTTCGCCGCAAAATGAAAGCAGCTCCTCCTTACTTGAGTATCCCAGCATATTGTTAAACGCTGGATTTACAGAGAGGAACTTACCGTCGGGGGTAAATCTGTAAAACCCGCTGAACATGTTTTCAAAGAGTACCTTGTAACTCTCTTCTGAGGCCTGGAGTTCCTTTGTGCGTTCTCTGACCTTATCCTCAAGCTCTTCGTTAAGGGTTTTTAGCTCGAGTTGTGCCTGAATTAATTCATGGTTTTTTCCGACTGCATTTTCATATGTTGAAAGCAGGAGATTCAAGATTTGTCTGGGATTGGATTTAATCTGATATTCCTCACCCATGAAGGTTATCTTAAGCCCTGCCTCCGGGTCATAGGTCTTTGACAGCGCTGCGGAGTCCTTTAGGAGTGATTCTATGCTCAGTAAGAGATAATGTTCGTTATACGGCTTGGTTATATAAAAATCGGCATTCGACTGAAGCCCCCTGATTATCTCCTTTGCGTCTGAGAGGGCAGTCAATAGAATTACCGGTATATGTTTAACAGTATCAATGGTTTTAATCTTAGAACACATCTCAAAGCCATCCATACCCGGCATCGCTATATCACTTATTATTAACGCTGGTATATGTTTTTGAGACAAGGCAAGGCCATCAACACCGTCCCTTGCCAGGATGACCTCATAGCCTGCATGTGCCAGCGCGCGCCTCAGAAGCTCCCTTTGGATGGCGCTGTCTTCTACTATTAGAATTTTCACCTGTTATCGCCCGCCTGATTTTTTTCAATACATTCAATCTTCGCTAAAAATCTGCCTATTTTATTGACGTCAAGGACATATTTCGCAGCACCCAGTTTTATAGCCTGGTCTGGCATCCCAAAGACGATACTGCTTTCCTTGTCCTGGACAACAGTTGCACCGCCAGCCTGACTAATAGCAAGCATTCCATCAGCGCCATCTCTTCCCATTCCGGTGAGGAGAACCCCCAACACCCCGCCCATATAATGTTCCGTAAATGACCTCATTGTTAGCGTGATAGACGGCTTATGGCCGCCCTCCGGCGGGTCATTACTAAGAACAAAGGCGCCTGACTTGTCTATCTTCAGATGTCTGTTATCCGGGGCAAAGTAGATATTACCGGCGATAGCCTTTTCGTTATTTTGGGCTATGGTCACGTTTAACTTACAACACCCCTTTAGCCAATCGACGAGGCTTGCCATAAATCCCTCGCTTATGTGCTGTACGCAGACAATGGGAATGGAGAAATCAGCAGGCAGCTCTTTAAGTATGGTCTCAATGGCCTGGGGTCCGCCGGTTGATGCCCCGATTACAATCATTTTCAGACGACTGATTAATGCCTCTATATGTGGCAGTACATCGTAATTCTCGGCACAGGGCTTGGGGATAGCGACCATCCCCCCATGTGCTTGCGGGGTAAGCGCGGCAATGCCATGTTTTTTTATCTTACGAAACGGCACAACCCCTGAGAGTACCTTTATCTTGGCTATTAAGTCGGCTGAGAACTTGGCCGACTGCCCAAGCAGCACCCCGCGAGGCTTAGGAAACACATCTATTGCACCCGCTGCAAGCAGTTGAAACACGTTATCATCGTTGCCTTCGCAAACAGATACGCTTATCACAAGTATAGGAAGCGGGTGTCTGGCCATTACCTCTTTGACAAACTCAAATCCATTCATCAGCGGCATATGCAAATCCGTACAAATCACACCAGGCCTCAGACGCGGTATCATCTCAAGGGCCTCTTTACCGTGGCGTGCCGTACCTATCACCTCTATCTCATCCGATGACGCCAATACCCTCTTCAATACCTCTACCGCTACCGGAGAATCATCTACTATCAGCACCTTTATGCGTTTATTCACTGCCGTTATCATATCAACCTTTTCAGCGTATCCAGAAACACCTGTCTGTCAAATGCCGGTTTGGTGATATAGGCATTTGCCCCCACTTCCGCTCCCTTTCTCATATCCTCCTCTGAGGACAATGTGGTTACAAGAATAACTGGCAGCTCCTTATATTTTTTATTCTTTCTTATTGCTTCTGTCAGTACTAAGCCATTCATATTAGGCATTTCAACGTCTGAGACAACCGCATCAAAATTAGCCAGCTCCAGCTTTCTCAAGGCATCCATACCATCCACACTTACCGTTACCTCATAACCAGCCCCCTCCAGGATGCGTTTCAGTTGAGTCCTCGTTGTTATGGAGTCCTCTGCTACCAGGACTGTGATTGGCCTTTCCTGTGCCTCTACCTTCTGAAGCGATACCGAGGTGAACCCCTTAGTCTTAATAGTCTTTAAGATATCAGCGGGGTTAAGTACCATACACACCTCACCGGTGCCAAGTATTGTCGAGCCAATAACATTGCGCACACTTTTAAGTATCCCGCCGTAGGATTTAATCACAATTTCCTGCTCATCGACAAGTGTATCGACCATGACCCCGAAATTCTCGCCATCCAATGTAAATACTATACAGGGGAACCTTCCTTGCCGGGATGTACTAATATTTTTATTCTTGAGACCTCCGCCATTATCTCCTTTAAGTTCAAGTATATCAGCGGCGTGGACAACTGACATCGGCGAGTTGTCAAATGTAATAGTCTTCTGGCCCTCCACATTATATATATCGGCGATTGAAGCCATATATGTTGTCCTTACAAAATCAATCGGCAGGGCGTATGTCTTTCCGGCGGCCTTTACAATAAACACGCGTGTAGTGGAGACAGTAACAGGCAGGCTTATGGTCATCCTGCATCCCTGCGTAGGGGTAGAGTCCACAGAAACTGTACCCTTAAGGCGTGCAAGTGCGGTCTTAACGACATCCATCCCAACCCCCCTGCCGGATATGTCCGTTATTATAGGGCTTGTGGTGAAACCAGGCATGAAGATAAAATTATAAAGCTCTGCAAGCGGCATTCCGGTTAGTGTCTCTACTGAGGCCAGTTTGTTTTTTATGGCCGTCTCTTTTATCTTTTCTACATTTAGGCCGCGCCCGTCGTCTATTACTTCTATAATTATGTTTGATGCCTTTTTATATGCCTTCACAGTTATTGTGCCGGTCTTGCTTTTTCCCCTGACTAGCCGCTCATCGGGAGTTTCTATGCCATGGTCTATGGAGTTTCTGATAATGTGCATCAGCGGGTCTTTTACCTCTTCAAGGATTCGCTTTTCTGCCTTTGTCTCACCGCCTTCCACTACGAAATCAATCTCCTTCGATTTCTGATTTGCCAAATCCCTAACCATGCGCTTAAACGGGTTAAAGACATTTGACAGGGGCAGGAGCATAAGGGTACGTGCCCGCTCCTCTATTTCCTTGGATATAAATGAAAGCCTCGCATCATCTTCATATAGTGAGCCTTTAAGGTTATTCAGAGTGCCGGAGAAGTCCTCAATGTGTTTGTGTTTATTTAACGCAGCATTGCCTCTTAGTTCTTTTAATACCTTAGTGTTCCACATGTGAACGGTCTCTTCTATATCGGTGAGGCGTTGGTTAATCCTGTTTTTCATCACAAGGAGTTCACCTACATGCAGCATAAGGGCATCCAGCTTATATGTCTCCACACGGATTGTATCAATGGTGAACCTTTTACCTTCCTGCATCACAGCCGGAGATTCATGCTCCTGAGAAACCGGCATATCGGCCGCTTCCTGCGGCTTATCTATTTCCTCAGCCTCGTGAGGTTTATCAGCCGGGGCAACTTGCAGTATGATTTTTGGGATTTCTGGCACTTCAGGCTGTGCAGCAGGCATTAGTTCTACCGGGGGCGCAGCTGCCTCTTTAGGTGGGGCAGCGGGAATTTCTGGTGGTAACTGGCATTGTGCCGGTTTTGCTATCTCACTGATTTGTACTGCTACTGGAGGCGGCCCTGCTGACTTCGCAGCCTTTAGTTCGGCAATTATATTGGTAACATTAACCGAGGACGCCTTCCCCATGACAGCCTCCTCAAGGAGTTCCTTTATTGCATCAAGACACTTGTATATGCCGTTGACCATGTCTGGGGAGAGTTCTCTCAGGCCGCGCTTTGCTGCGTTTAACATATCCTCTAATGTATGGCCCAATAATTCAATTTTATTAACGCCTAGCTGTCTGGCCGAGCCCTTAAGACTATGGGCCTCGCGAAACAACCCCTCCATGAGCGCCTTCTTATCGACAGGCTCCTGTTTTTCTAACTGCAGCAGTCCATCTTCGATGTTCTGAATATGCTCCTGCGTCTCGGCGTTAAATATCTCTCTTAGTTCCTTATCTTCTATCATCACATCATCTGTTTCAAGTCTTTGGCTACTTCGTCTAGTTTTGAGAGACCCTGCTTTGTCTGTGTTATACCGGAGGATGTCTCCTTAACGCTCCTGTTGATGGAGTTCATCGCCCCGACAACCTGGGAGATTGCTGAAGACTGCTGCTGAATATTGAGAAATATCTGCTGAATATTCTCCGCAGAGCTTCTTATCACGCTGGATAGCTTTCCAAAGGTCTCGGCGGCGGTCTCGGCCAGTTCCATCTCCTTGTCCACAGTCTTTGTGCTTTCCTCTGTTACCATAACCGTTGAGTTTGTGGCCTTTTGTATCTCAGTTACGACGGAGTTAATCTCCTCGGCTGATTTTTTGCTTTGTTCGGCGAGTTTGCGTATCTCCATTGCCACTACTGAAAAACCCTTGCCGTGTTCCCCTGCCCTTACGGCCTCAACTGCGGCATTCATGGCAAGCATTTTAGTTTCACCGGCGAATTCCGATACCACGTTGGCTATGTTTTCTATGCGGGTGGTCTTGTCACTCAACTGCAAGATCATGGAGGCCGTTGCCTCAACCCGCTCTTTTAATGAGGTCATACCGGCAAGCATTTCATTTAGATTTTCTGCACCCTCGTTTGCCATCATCATGACGTGTTCAGCGCCCTCTGCAGCATTTTTGGCCTGCTCTGCCGATTGTTTAAACGATGCCGACAGCTCATCCATCGTCGTTGTGGTCTCATTAACTGCCGTTGACTGTTGGGAGGCAGTTTTTTCGTGTTGCTCAACAGTAGCAGAGATCTCTGTTGTTGATGAAGATATATTGTTGATACTCCTGCTTAACGGCACACTTATCGAGCGGCTGAACTTCCAGCCAACAGCAACAATACAAACCACAGAAATCAGCCCTAAAACCAACATAGCATAAAACAGGTTGTCTACAGTAGCAAGGGCCTCGCCCTCAGCCTCCTCAGCAATTAGCAACCAGTTAAACCCCTCTATGTTAAGCGGCATGACAATCCTGAGGACAGGAATGTTCAAATAATTCGTTGAATAAATAGATATTGTAGACTTGTTTGCTATCGCTTCCTTTACCTGCTTGTCATTTATTTTAAGAAGGCCGATAGTGCTGTTATATCTCTTCATTTTGTCGATTAGTTTTTTATCCTGAGATGTATTTTGAATGGCTTTGAAAAAAGTATCCGGCGACTCCAATATAACTCTGGCATCCGTCCTCATTTCCATGTCGTTAGCGCTAATAATATAACTCTCGCCGGTATTGCCGGAACCAGAGCTCTGCCAATCCCTATGACGGGTCATTACATTGTTCATTCTTTCCACAGGTAATTGAAAGGCCAGGACGCCGACTTTCTTCTCTCCGTCATAAATGGGTGATGCTATAAAGGCAGCCTCATGACCGTATGATGGCGCATATGGTTCAAAATCCTCCATTACAAAAGATCCCTTTTCTTTTGATTTCAGAGCGGCATCAAAGGCCTTGCCCAGCCCCGAATCGCTGTATGGGCCGCTCATCATGCTTGTCCCGAAATCGAGTTCTTTCGCAGTGGAATAAACTATATATCCGGTTTCGGGTTCTATCAGAAACATATCTGCATAGCCAAACTCATCCACATATTTTTTAAATATACGCTGGTATTTCTTATGTACTGCGTTGTAAGTGATATCGTCTGCGGCAAAATCAAGGTCTTTCTTTTTCCCAACCTTGAATGGATTGGCCGATATGTACTGATGCTGGAGTATCTTTACTGCCTTTTTCTTAGGCCACCAGATTGAAATAATATTGTCTGGAACGTCAAGTGTCTTTTCTTTCTGCTCCTGATACCTCGCCATTAGCAGGTCTTCGTTGTATTTTGCATTAGCATCATATTTAGCGCCGGATTCTTTTTCTACGGCAAAGAAGGCTGACTGAAATTCCTTCATGGCCTCTATGACCATATAGTCCTCTGTAAATGTCATTGAACGTCGTATTATTTGTTTATAAAACATCTCGACATGTGTTTTCTTCGCTGCTGACAATGCAATGAGTTTGTCAAAGGCCGCCTTAGTTAGGGAATTCCTCGCCTTTACATAGGAATACGTGCCAATGGCAAGAAATGGCACAAGCCCTATTAATACAAATAAAACAAACAGTCTCTGTTTTAATGTCAATGACATCTTTAAGTTTATCATCAGTCTTCCTCCCTTGATATTATATTATAATACTTCATTTACTATGAGATTCCCCTTGTATAAGATACTCTGGATGTTAATAACGACAACCGCCCTACCCTCGTAAAGCGCGGTGAACTCAAAATAGTCCTCGCTGGTCTGCCCTAATGCCGCAGGCAGCTCTTTAAATCCAGAAAACGGCAGATACATAATATCGATAAGATTATCAATGCATATGCCTACGGTAAAACCATCTATCGACACAACGACAGCAGACTTGATATTCCCCCTGGTCAGTGACAACACACCGGTAATATCTATCAGCGTCAATATCTCGCCCCTGAGGTTGATATTCCCAACAATGTGGCTTGGGCAGCACGGCACCTGCCTGTAGTCGTTGATATTAATAAATTCACGTACCACTTCAAGTTCGATTCCAAACAACTCCCCGCCTGTCTCTATAACGGCAAGCGGCATTCTATCGTCCTCTTCGTCGTCCCTTGAGTCTGAACTTGCAAGGTCTAAGGCGCGTTTGTGAAAGACAGATTTATCTGTCTCATGGGTCAGCGTGTTAAAAGATGTGTGGCAGGAAAAATGCTCTGCATCAGAGGCGCTGTTTAAATCCTCTACTGCTGGTTTATAACTGGAGTCAAATAATCTCTTTTGATTTAGAATCATAATAATTGCTTCGTCTATCTTTGCCACTTGTTCGATAAATACGCTTGCAGATGCGCTGCTGCGGCCATATGCAGGGGTATCTACGATTGAATCGGGGGGAATTTCATATATGTCGATGACCTCATTTATGATAATCCCCGTCGGGGCGCCATCGCAATGGAATACGACCACCTTGTCCGTCGTCAGATATCGTGCAGATTGAGGCCGTCCAAAACGTACATCAATATCCACTAAAGGAACAACAGTACCGCGAATGCTGACAAGCCCCGCAATATGTGCAGGGGCCTCGTCCACTTGCCTGAACTCTGGCAAATGAATTATCTCCCGAACCTCAATCACCGGTACTGCATATACGAATCTACCAATGCGAAACACCAGATAGGATTCTAATAACTGATCTGCCAGTCGCTAGCCCTCCGTTTTAAGTATTTCTTTAAATGTGCCAGCAACTCCCCCGCCTTCATATCGTCGTAAAATTCAACAGAGCTGTCTGCGGGCAGCCCCTCAAGGATTTTAACGGCAGACTCCCTTAGTTTGAATCCTCTTTTGGTATCGCCCTCATGTTCATATATTGTACTCAGCTCAACGTAGGCTGGCACACAATCTGCATCGAGGTAAATAACCCGTTTAAACATCTCCATGGCCTGGTCTGTATTGCCTTGTTCTTCGGCTATATGTGCCAGCATGTAGTATGGCTCTTTTCTCAGCGAGTTAATCCCTATAGCGTTGGAGCAGTAGGCAGCGGCCCGCTTTAAATCGCCCGTGTTGGCATATGCCTGCGCTGCAAGGACATGGGCGCCGTAATGTCTGGGATTGTCCTTTAAGAACCTCTCAGCCTTGTCTATCACCAAGGGATATTTGCCCTCCTTGTACATAGCCTGAGCCTCTGCATATAAAGCCTCACCCTGTAATTCCTTTATATCATTTTTGACCTTATCGCTAGATGCTGCCGCCTTTTTGTACAAAGTAGTTTTTTGCGGCGCGCTTACTGGCACACTGATTTTAACATTTTTCTTAATATTTATGACTGATATTTGTTTAGCCGGTTTAAAAATCTCCTGCTGCCGTAACTCTTCCACTGGCCGGTCAACCAAGCGCCTGTATACGACACTCTGAGGGTAAGTAATTGGTATAAGCCCGGATGGTAATTTGACAGACTGCAGTTCGGCGTGCCCTGTAATCAGATACCCTGCCTTATTAAGCGTCTGGGAGAGTTTCCCCAGAGCCAGGGCGATGTTCTCCGGCTGAAAATAAATAAATACGTTTCTGCATATTATCATGTCTATGTCACAAATACCGGAGGCGGTGTCTGGAAAGTTGTCCCTGATAAGATTCAGCGGCTTAAAGACAACCATACGGCGGACTTGCTCGTCCAGTTCATACATGTCCTTGCGCCTCTTAAAATAGGTGGATATAATCGTGGGGTCAACCATCCTGAAAGACCAGTCGCTGTAGAGCCCCTTGCGTGCCTTTTCAATAGCGTCTTCGTTTATGTCAGAGCCAATGATGACGACATCCCAGTGGTTCAAATCAGGGAGCAGCTCTAAGACAGTTATAGCCAGAGAATATGGTTCCTCACCGGTTGAGCATCCAGCGCTCCAGATGCGAAGCGTCCGGCGGTCCTTGTTTGTGTTGAGAATATCCTTAATAACTGTGTTTCTTATAAGATAAAACTGTCCCTTGTCTCGAAAAAAAAAGCTCTCACCGGTTGTGATTATCTGGCAAAGCTGCTTCCACTCATCTTTGCTTTTGGGGGTGTCGGTCTCCAAAAATCTGCAATATTCGTCAACATATTCAAACCCAAGGTCCTTCATCCTCGACGTAACGGTTGTCTTTAGGTCCTTATCGCTGACGCTCAAACCAGTGCGCTCAGAGATAAACTCCTGAATGTATGCCATTGATGGAGTGTTCATATTATACCTGTTATACCTGGCAGCTAACCGTTATGAAGAACGCCGATTGAGTTGACAAACAATAACAGCCATTTTCTATCATCATAGCCAGAGTGGTTCTTTATAAATTGCAACAGTACTTTCATACTTATCTTTGATAAATCGGGGCGACCCGATTTGAACGGGCGACCACTCGCACCCCAAGCGAGTGCGCTATCCAGGCTGCGCTACGCCCCGGTATTTCCCTTTTATTTTCTTAGTATTAACTGGAGTTCTCTCAGGCGTGACTTTACATTTTCTATTCGCTGCTTTGCCGTCGTATGAGCGGCAGTCTCAGGCTCTTTTACCTCAACTACAACTGAGTCTATCTCTTCCTCAAACTTGCCCGATAGCTTCTTCCTCACCCCTTCTATCGTAAAGCGCTCATCGTACAACAGCCTCTTTATCTCCAACAGCATCTCTATGTCTTTTTTCTGATACATTCGCTGCTTGGATTTGCCCTTTCGAGGTTTTAGAAAACCAAACTCCGTCTCCCAATATCTCAACACATACGGCTCGAGACTGGTCAGGCGGCTGACCTCCCCTATTTTATAGAAGAGCTTATGCGGGGTATCTTCTGCTTTTTTACCTGAATTTGCTGCTTGAGGCTTTATCATCGAATCTTACTCCACATTTGCCTTTAAATGGTTACTAGGCTTGAAAGTCACGACTGTCCGCGGCGTAATCTCTATGTCTTCGCCCGTCTTGGGATTGCGGCCACGGCGCGAACGCTTCTTTCTTACATTAAAAGTCCCAAATCCTGAAATCTTTATAGATTCGCCCTCAGAAAATGTCTTCTTCATGGCATCAAGAATCGTCTCTATGATCTCCTCAGATTCCTTTTTCGGAAGGCCGACATTCTCAAACAACGAATTAATTATATCTGCCTTTGTCATTCTACTGTATCTGCCTTTGCTTTATCAGTCTTTATCATGTCGTTATCTCTGCTTTCATTATTTATACCGTCGTTACTGCTGCCTTACTCTTAGTTGCTTACTATAGCAAAACACCATATTTTTGTCAAGAATTATTTAAAGTATTTTATAGAATTATTTTAATAAAGCGCTTTTCTTTAAGGGATTTTATCCAATCCTTATAAACCTGCCTTGACTTCTCATTGAGTAACTCCGCCCTGACTTCTGTATTTAATTTCTCTTCTGTGTCCAGCGTCTTCTTCTCAATTAACTGGACTATGTTATACCCGGCTGGCGAGATAAATATTTTGCTTATACTACCTTCTTTCATCCCCTCAACTACTGCGAGCATCTCCTTAGCCATCTCGTCCTCACCCACAAAACCGATGTCCCCTCCAGTTGGCGCGCTTGGTGCGTCTGAATACTGGGAGGCTATCGTCTTGAAATCTGCCCCTTTTATCAACTTGTCATATATATCCTCAGCTTTTTTCTTTGTCAGTAAATTCTCTTCTTTATCAGCCTTTTTCGCAACTAATACCAACCTTAACTTATACTTCAGCGGGCCTTTTGACATCTTCGATGTCTTCTTGCGTTTTGATATTTCCTCATCGGTCACAATCAGCTTTTCAGCAACTATTACACTGCCAACCTTTTGCAGGAGTATCTGGTCGCCCAACCTTTTTCTATACTCATCAAACACAAAACCTTCTTTCTCTAGTGCATCTTTAAATTGTTCCTTTGTTAACGAGTACTTCTTCATTATATCTTCAATTGCCGCATCAATTTCCCTATCAGATACGCTTATATGGGCAGATTCTGCGTACATCAACTGCAGCTTCATCTCTATCAATCTTTCAAGGAATTCTTTCTCATAGTTTTTCAGAAAGGCAAGGCGTTCTTTACTTGACATATCCCTTACCTTATCTTTGAGGTCGAACTCCATTGCCTTATATAAGTCGCTCCAGGTTATGACCTCCTTATCGACAAGGGCAACGATTTGATCGAGCATTACGGCATGAGACACTCCAGGGTATATTAACAACACCCACAGTAATGGTAATACGAAAAGAAACTTATTCAACACCGCCGCCTTTTTCATCTCCACACCCCCACCACTGTTATATTGCCAGACTCCTCATATAAACACTAACGCCCACTAAAACAGCATTTTACACAACTCTAATCTGCCACTCAGACGTGCCGTAATAGCGCTGACCTACCTACGAAATGATGCCATAGTTAGCGCGATAAAATCAACACTTTCTATATTAATATTTTTTAAAGCGGCGCCGCTGGTAAACCCGTGCGCCGCTGTAATGGCTTACTATTCCACTTCTTCTGTCTTTCTTATTGGCTTTAACAGTACTGCACCAAGAGGCGGCAGCTGCAAAGACAACGAATACGGCCGACCTTGCCACCATATGTGGTCGGCATGAAATCCACCCCAGTTTCCAACATTGCTGCCCCAGTAGGTTTCGGCGTCGCTGTTTAACATCTCCTTATAAAATCCCTCTACCGGGACGCCTATCCGATAGTTCTGCCGTGGTACCGGCGTAAAGTTAAACACACAGACCATTATGTCATCAGGGTCTTTCCCTTTTCTTATAAACGATATGAGGCTGTTTTGGTAATCGGTGAAATCTACCCACTCAAATCCATGATGGTTGAAATCGATTTCATGCAGCGATTTTTCGTCCCTATAGAGCGCATTCAGGTCTTTTACATATCTCAGGAGTTTCTGATGCGGCTCGTAATCTAGCAGATGCCAATCAAGGCTCGCGTCGAAGTTCCACTCTCTCCACTGTCCAAATTCGCTTCCCATAAACATAAGTTTCTTACCGGGCTGCGCGTACATGTACGTAAAGAGCAGCCTCAGATTTGCAAATTTCTGCCACATATCCCCAGGCATCTTATCCAGCATCGAACGCTTTAAATACACCACCTCGTCATGTGAAAACACATTAACAAAATTCTCTGTAAAGGCATAGAGAAGGGCAAATGTCAGATTATTGTGATGGAATCTCCTGTGTACAGGGTCTTTTTGGAAATAGAGCAGTATGTCGTGCATCCAACCCATGTTCCACTTTAGACTGAAACCAAGCCCGCCAATATATGTAGGGCGTGAGACCATAGGCCATGCCGTCGATTCCTCGGCTATTGTCATCACGCCGGGGTGGTAGCCATGTACAACCTCGTTAAAACGCTTTAAGAACGCAACTGCCTCGAGGTTTTCATTGCCGCCGTACTGGTTTGGAATCCAGTCGCCAGGTTTTCTCGAATAATCCAGATAGAGCATCGAGGCAACCGCGTCAACCCTGAGTCCGTCAAGATGATACTTGTCAATCCAAAACAGCGCATTGGCCAGCAGGAAGTTTTGGACTTCGTTCCTGCCATAATTGAATATCAGTGTTCCCCAGTCCCTGTGTTCGCCCTTGCGCGGGTCTGCGTGTTCATACAGGGCAGTGCCGTCAAAATAGGAAAGGCCGTGCGAGTCCCTTGGGAAATGTGCCGGAACCCAGTCCATTATCACGCCAATCTCTTGTTCGTGGCACTTGTCTATAAAATACATGAAATCGTCCGGCGTTCCAAAGCGGCTCGTCGGTGCGAAATACCCTACCGGCTGATACCCCCATGATGCATCAAGCGGATGTTCTGTAATGGGGAGAAGCTGAATATGCGTGAAGTTATGTTCTTTCACATAAGGGATAAGTTTTTCTGACAATTCACGATATGTCAGCCACCGTCCTTCTTCCTCCGGCATTCTCATCCATGAGCTGAGATGCACTTCATACGTACTTATAGGCGATTCAAGCCAGTTTTTTTCACGCCTTTTTGCTATCCACTCGTCGTCGTTCCACGTGTATTTATTAATATTGTAAACGATAGAGGCACTTTTTGGCCTAACCTCGGCATAAAACCCATAGGGGTCAGACTTCGTACCAATATATCCCTGATACCTGCCCTTTACCTCGAACTTATAGACATCGCCCTCTTGCATCCCAGGGACAAATAATTCCCATATGCCGTGCATCCCTCGTATACGCATGGGATTTGCCCTTCCATCCCAGTTGTTGAAATCCCCTACTACGCTGACACGTATGGCATTGGGCGCCCATACCGCAAAAAATACACCATCGATACCGTTTATTGTCATCACATGTGCGCCGAGTTTCTCGTACTTCTTATAGTGCGTCCCCTCGTCCATTAAATGAAGGTCAAAATCTGTCAATACCGGTAGAAACGTATATGGGTCTATGAATTCACGCTCTCTGTCGTCTTCGTATGTGGCCTTTAAATTATATGGGAATATCTCAGTTGTCGCCTCCGCGATAGCCTCAAAGAAACCTTCCTGGCGTATTTTTGTAGCGGCATATACTTTTTTTTGTTCATCTGTCCTTACGACGAATAACTCCTTCACCCCTGGAAGAAACGCCCTTATCACTATGGCGTCTTTATTATTAAACTTAATGGGATGCGCCCCTAACACTGCAAATGGATCAGAGTGAACCGACTGTACTACCATGTCTATTTGCTCGTTAATGTTCATTCATTGCCTCCTCGTTGTCATTATGCCGGTTATCGTTTAACGGTTCAACACAAAACCATCTCATGCAGATAGTACCCTATAAAACAGTGTTTTGTCAACCAGCCATTCGCTCCAAACTCCGGGATGGGAATCAGCATCTTTCGATATATAGAACTCTCAAGAAGTTGCTATCATCCATATAGTGGTAATCCCAATATTAAATATTCTTCATCATTATTCGTAATCATTTCATCAATGGCTTCCAATATGGGACATATTTGTTCGAGATACCCTATCATGGTTGATGGTGCATCATAATTCTTGGGTATATTGCTGCCAAATGTATGAGCTGCTTTATTTCTCTGTTTTATCAACGTATTTAGTATACCACTAAGTGTACCCAACTGAACTGTTAAACTAATTTCTATTTTTTCCATATTGACAATACCCAATGCCTTTATTAGCATAGGTCTGAAATGTGTTATATATTGGAAACCATAAGTCTTACCTATAATGTCATCTGACAACATTTTTTTATATTTATCTGTTTGCAATTTACCATCTAAAGCGCTCTTGACGATACTGTCCATTGTATATTCAATCCAACCGCAAAACTCCAAGACCCCAAGTTTAGCAATAAAGACACTGTCAATATAATTTGGTGATAAAAGTGAGATTTTAAAGCTCTTATCTAATTCCTTCAGAATATCAGATATACTTTCCTTATCTACCATTAACTAAAAATCTCAACCGCCCGCTTGATTCTTTTGGTAACACTTTCTTTCTTGGAAAGTCCACTCTTTAAACTATCTGTTGAAAAATTATCATCATCTCTCAACGCAGTAAACCGATGGAGCAATGCCTTCTTATCTTCTTTTTCAAGCTTCTCAATATTTTTTCCTATACCTACAAAAAGCGCCTCGCTTAATGCCTTGCTTAATCTTGACTCTTGTTCATAGTTCTCAAATATTGAAACCATCAGATCGACTACTCGATAAAATAAACCCTTTTTTATATTTGAATCGTCTTCTTTGTGATCATACATATAATCATTAAGATATCTGGCAAGACTTCCATTATATGATTCATATGTTTCATATAAGGCAAAGAATCTCAAGATCAACTCCTCGTAAGCAAACCTATATGTCTTATCATCTTCTAACCTATATAATTTTCTAAATTTTGGATAAGTAACAAGAGACATTAGTAAATTATTAAATTTACCTTGATATATACAATTTCTTATTTCTTGATTAGTTAATTTATTCCCTCCAGTATTAAGCCTATGGAATATTTTGAACAGAAAATTCTTGTGATTCTTTTTTGAATAATCACATCGTATAACTGTAATAGGAATCATCAAATTCTGAAAGCGACTATAAATATCAGGATGTTCTTTCTTTATTTGTAAAGGTGTCTTTCCGGAAATACGCTCATCTACATCATCAAGCCTCGACAGTGCCACATTATCTTTCATTAGAAAGCTAATGATGGTATCAATTCGCTGAAGACCATCTATAACCAGACGCTCATCTGTTTTATAGTCCAAACTAATGCACATACTAGGAACCGGTAACTGTTTCACCAAAGAATCTACAAACCGTGTTTTAGACGGTTTTGACCATACAACATCCCGCTGAAACTCAGGCTTAATAACTATCTGATTAGTTTGATACATACGCACAAGTTCTGCACAAGATCGCAATTCATTGAATGATACTATATCAGAAGGAGGTATTTCGTTATAATCATCTTGTTGAGAAAGTTTATTTTCTTTATCTTCTAAGTTTTCTATTAGTTCCTCTTCTGTTATATCCTCTTCTGTGCGTGTATCCATGTTTCCTCCTCTATAATCTATGATTAATTTCACGAGGTGTTATTAAGTATCTCATAATAGAACCTACTTGAAGAATGAGGGCTCTGCCCTCAAACTCCCGGCAGGGAACTTGTCCCCTGCACCCCATCTACGGGGCTTCGCCCCTTTGAATCTATATTATTATGAGACCCTTAATCTCTATATAAGTTATTATAACATTTGTCTCAAAAATTTTTATACGGCAATGTCACTTGCTTATCAGTATCAGAACCGAACGCGGTGCAACATAGTAAAACCTCTGTTCGTTGAGTACTACCTCCTCACCTGTATCCTCTATATCATGCGGCGGCTCAAGATTAGTATCAACGACCCGGTACCACTTTTTGCTCTGAGGAAGAGGCGGCAGGTCAAACCGTAATTGCTCGTAGTAGGCGTTCATACTCAGGTACATATCACTTCCATCAGATGAGCTGGATTGCAGCATAGCCAGGGTTCTTGAGTGATAGTCAATGTCCGGTTTGTTGAGTTTTACGCCATGCCACGACACCGTACTTGTCCCGTTTTCCTGGAATGTCTCAGGTTTTAATAATGGCATCCTCTTCCTGAACTTTGTTAATAATCTGAAAAACCTGACGAGGCTGCCGTTTGTTTCTGTCAACTTCCAATCAACCCAGCTGATTTTGTTGTCATGACAGTAGGCGTTGTTGTTACCCTGCTGAGTACGCCCCAGCTCATCGCCGCCAAGTATCATCGGCACCCCGTGTGAGATAAGCAGAATCGCTGTAAAGTTCTTCATCTGCCTCATTCGCAAATTATTTATATCCCATGAATCAGTAGGCCCTTCCCAGCCGCAGTTCCAGCTCTGATTGTCGTCCGAACCATCTCGGTTGTCTTCACCGTTGCTCTCGTTATGTTTCCTGTCGTATGAGACAAGGTCTTTTAAGGTAAATCCATCATGGCTTGTTATGAAATTAATGCTGTGATAGGGTTCGCGCCCACCCTGTGCATACAGGTCTGGGGAGCCGGTGAGCCTTTTCATCATGACCGGTACGAGACCCTTTTCCCCTCTGATAAAGCGCCTGACATCGTCTCGAAATTTCCCATTCCACTCTGCCCATCTGCCCCAGTTGGGAAATGTGCCCACCTGATAAAGACCTGCGGCGTCCCATGCCTCTGCTATCAGCTTCGTATTGGCAAGCACAGGGTCTGCGGCTATCCTCTCCAGTAGTGGGGGATTTTTAAGAACCGAACCGTCACGCCCCCTGCCCAGTATAGAGGCAAGGTCGAATCTGAAACCATCTATATGCATCTCCATCACCCAGTATCTCAGGCAATTCACTATCATATCACGCACCACCGGGTGGTTGCAATTCAGCGTATTACCACAGCCAGAGTAATTATGGTAATCACCGGTTCCCGGTTCAATTATATAATATATCGAATTGTCGATTCCTTTAAACGAAAACGTCGGGCCTTTTTCATTCCCCTCTGCCGTGTGATTGAACACAACATCGAGGATGACCTCTATGCCGTCCTCGTGGAATTTCTTAACCATCGACTTAAATTCACTGACCTGACCGCCGTTGACGCTGTCATGGGCGTATGATGCCTTAGGGGCAAAGAACGATATGGGCTGATAACCCCAGAAATTAAGTAGTCGCTCCCCGGTTACAGGATTCAGTCTGTCAGAGTCCATCTCCTCAAACTCAAAAATAGGGAGAAGCTCTACAGCCGTTATGCCTAATTCTTTCAGATATGGGATCTTTTCAACAATACCGGCATATGTGCCTGGTTTATCCACAGCGGAGGTGGGATGCTGCGTAAAGCCGCGCACGTGCATCTCGTAGATTATTGAATCCTTTAAGGGAATATTTAGCGGCTGGTCGTAACCCCAATCAAAATCGTCGTCTATAATTATTGAACGGCGTTCATTTACGTTGGCATTTTCAGCCTCGCCGCCGCGTCGGTGATAAACTTTCCCCCATTTTGCAGCACCAACAATGGCCTTTGCGTATGGGTCTAACAGCAGCTTCTTGTCGTTAAACCTGTGGAGATTCGCATCCTTTTTCGACGTGCGGCCCATGCGGTAGCCATAGCGCGCCGTGGTGTCGATGCCACGCAAAAACACGTGCCAGATGTCGCCTGTTTTATTGTAAGAGGGGTTAAGTATTATCTCTGCTGTCGGTTTACGTACCCCTGCCTGAAAAATCACAAGGGTTACGTGTTCAGCGTGTTTGGAAAACACTGCTAAATTCACACCATCACGCATTAGGGTCGCGCCAAGATAGGCTGGAGTGCCTCTGTAGATTTCTATATTGCCTGATTTCGACAGTAAGTTGTCATGTTTTAGCTCTTTCATTTACAGTATATCCATCCTCAGTTTAGTTCGACGGCTGAGTCATTGTTCAAAAAGAGCGCCTACGGCGTTCTTCAATCAGCCTGCTCAGATAGCTGTTATACTCGTCGTAATTTATCATCTTGTCCATATTGTCTTTCATCCTGTATGCCCAGTTTTTTGGCGTTACAGTGCCGGGGACGTTTACTCTCTCCTGCTCATGGTCCTTTGTACGCAGATTATAGTAGAGTGACAGCAGGTCCTGGAAAAGTAGAATCGTTAGGGTTGAGCCGGCATTTAAGCTGCGCCATATTATCTTTTCCGCCAGTTCAGTTGTCAGGTATTTGGGACACTCACCGTGCATCCCAATGGTGTAGTAATACTGGTTTCTGTCCCAGTTGGCCTCTTCCCACCAGCCGCGCAGCGTCGATGTGTCATGTACCGACGGTGAACATACAGAAAGGCGTGGATAGTGATACGTGTCTATATATGGGGAGTTGTGCTTGTCATAGTCTCTTGCCCAGCGCTCTACTTTGAGGCCAAGAATCTTCAGTTCTTCCAAAACGCCAGGGACACACTTTGGTATCGCACCGAGGTCTTCGGCACAGACCAGCATGTCCGTAGTCTCACACATCATGGACAGGAGCTTTTTACCGTTTATTCGCCATAAATCCTCTTGTGCGGTATTGCTTGCCTCGACTAATTCCCTTATCCGCCTGCGCTCGTCATCATTCATATTGTTAAACGTCATCGTCCTGTAGTAATACCATGTCGGCAGATAGCCACTGCCTGCATCAAGCAGGATTCTATTGTGATAGAGCCCGGTAAGTTTATCCCTGACTGAATGGTCTTCCGGCAGTGCGGCTATTGCCCTTTCACCTTCAATTGCGCTTATAAAGGCCAGATGACCGGTGGCTGTAGTCTCGAAATATTTATTTATCACACCCTCTGAGGCATTTCCAAAGAGGCTCGTCACATATGACCGCGTAAATACCGGATGTACAAAGGTCTTTATCCTCTCCTCATCAAATCCATACTTTATTAAATCGGCCTTCTTGATCTGAACTGCCGGGGCAAAATACCCAAGTATGCCGGTTTTCTCTTTCTCAGGAATTCCCCAGATGCGGAAAAACCCCAGCACATGGTCTATACGGTAGGCGTGGTAGAATTTTGACGCCTGCTTAAGCCTTTGGCGCCACCACTGATAGTCTTCTTTTTCCAGCACTTCCCAGTTATAGCAGGGAAAACCCCAGTTCTGGCCGCTTTCTGAAAACATATCGGGCGGTGCCCCTGCCCTCATACTGAGATCGAAGTATTTCCTTTGCGCCCATACATCGGCACTGTCTTCGTTTATCATTATCGGGATATCACCTTTTAATCGAAGCCCCTTGAACTCAAGCGCCTGAGCAGCCTTCTTCAGTTGCTTTTCAAGCTCGAACTGCACCCATGCGTAAAACATGACATCATCTTGCTGGTCATCCCAGTAGGCGTCGATCTCCCCAGCCTTTGGGTCTTTCAGCGTACTCCAGGCCTTCCACCAGTTTTGATTATTAATGTCCTTTAAGCAGCGATATACAGCGTAGTGCTTTACCCACTGGTTGGAATCTAGCCATGTCTTAATGGTCTTATCTTTCTTTATGGAATCGATGTTGTCTTCATATATCTTTTTGAGCATCTGCTCTTTAAATTGCCGAACGGCTTGATAATCGACAAGCTCAAGGGCATTAAAACGCAAGGTGGCTGCGTTGATTTCCTCTTTATATTCCTCTTTAAAAACCTTAACAGAAGCAGTCAGCTCCATTAGCCGTACATAAATCGGATGGAGCGCGAAGGCGCTTATTGCATTATATGGAGACGAATCCGCCCCGGTGTCGTTAACCGGTAAAATCTGAATGACATCCACACCTGACTTCTGACACCACGAGCCCATCTTTATCAAATCAAGGAATTCACCTACCCCGCAGCCTTCCTCCGTCCTTATCGAAAACACCGGGATTGCCACTCCCGTGAGAAAACGCGTTATACCGCCAAACTTCATAGCTCTACCCCCTTTAAAATATTGGATTACGGCCCTGCCCAACGAGATACATATTTAACTCGTAAAGTATAGTATAAATCCCGTTATATAATAAAGGGGGAAGACCCAAGTTTTTTATCTAACCCTCTTAAAGCGGCAAAAAATAAACCTCTGCACCACCTTTGCTGGTGTTATGTGTTCAACATGGGAAGACTCTATCAACTGAAAATCATCCCCAAACTCACTACTCAACGTCTGAGGGCTATACCTTACCACGTCTAAACCGCTGCATTTCATTGGGCCGTCTACAGAAAACGTTGAAATGATGAGATGACCGCCTATCTTCAGTGACTGCCTGACAGCGCTGACATATCTCTTTCTGTCATCTGCATTAGTAAGAAAGTGAAAAACCGCCCTGTCGTGCCAAACGTCATAATCTTCAGTGAGTTTGACCTCTGTAATATCGGCCTCCAGCCATTTAACACTACCGGCCTTACCCTTAAGCCTCTCCTTTGCCTTGTCTATTGACAAGGGAGCGACATCCAGGACAGTTATCCTTCTATATCCATTGGATAGGAGATTATCTACGAGGTTTGACGCACCTCCCCCAACGTCAATAATATTGGCGTCAGGCCCGACTCCTGAAGCTTCAATCATATCAAATGATACCACAGGAAACTCTTCATACCAGCTCACCTGATTCGGCAGTTTGTTTTTATAAACATCGTCCCAGTAGTCTTTACGCTCAAGTTTGTTATTCATAATATCCATCCTTTGAATTTAATAAGCACCAGTGATCAGGACATAGTCTGAAGCTGGTGTTAGTTTGATTTTGGAATTACTCTTTGAACAGTTGAAGTTAATGTCTAATGACCACAAGTGCTTTGGGGCACTGCTTAGGAAGTGTATTATTGCATCACTGGACTTTAGCCCTGTCTCCGGCAGAGCGCCAGCAACTCAGCTTGCCCTTAATACATGAGGTACGACCCACTTGATATCTATTTGCGGCATCTCGACGGTCCTCCTTAACAATGGGTTCAGCGCTGCTTTATTATTATACAATATCGTGTGTAGATTCATGCAATGATTTTGTTTCGGAACACTGTAGGACAACATGGTGTTACATATGTGAAAAGGCCTGCCCCGCCGTAAAAGACAGGCCCATTAATAGAATTATTATGGCGAATTACTACGGCCCGAATGATGGAAGCACTACTGTACTATTCACCGCTGTGCCGTTCATCAGCCAGATTGCATTTGCCCCGATATTTTGATTTCTCCACAGGATATCTGGATAACCATCAGCGTTAAAATCCCCTATGGCTACAATTGTCCAGTTCATATCGGCCACTGTCGGCAGCAACTGCGCGCTGGCTATCGATGTCCAATTGAGAAGCCATACAGCATTATTACCGTACATCTTATGTCTCCATACTACATCGGTTAAACCATCGCGATTAAAATCGCCAGTGCCAGCCACTACCCACATATCATCAGTTAAATCAGGCAGTACACCAATGTTGTTTACAGTGGTGCCGCTTAAGTACCATACAGCATTGTAACCATTAGCCAAATCCCTCCAAAGGATGTCAAGGCTAACCGTGTCGTTATCAAAATGCCCCAGCCCGGTCACCGCCCAGTTCCTGCCGCTTAGGGCAGGAAGGACTACTGTACTTGTTACGTTATCACTCTTTAACTTCCATATCGCGTTTTCTCCGGTTGAAGGATTTCTCCATAAAATGTCCGCGTAACCGTCTGGGTGCTTTGCATGGCCATGTATGCTGAAATCTCCTACTCCTGCAACATACCATGCCTTGTTTGCAAATGTCGGCAGAAAATATCCACTGCTTACAGTGGTTCCATCCATTAGCCATACATAGTTATAGCCGTTTAATGTGTCCCTCCATAATATGTCTGTTTTTCCATCGCTGTTGAAATCGCCCACTGCGGCGGCTATCCAGTTTGAAGTCATACCTGTACTGTTTATGTAATCGGCAATAGACTGAACCTGCGTTGAGGTCAGGGTTTGAATAGAACTGGTGCTTTTCATGGCACTGATATTTGTTATAGCACTTTTTATGGTTGAAGTGGCTGCGTTATAAAAACGTGGGTCAGTTGCCGGGATTGCGTTGTGGCAGTGGATACAATTTGACTCATAGAGCGATACCCCATCACTGGCTGCATAGACATGTGTTTGGCAGATTGCCGTCACTGCGGCATAAAACATTACTAACAACAGTTTACTCTTTCTCATCAATCAGTCTCCTTTATTAATGGGGGGCTGGCATTATGACCAGCCCCCCCTGGATATCACGCTACAGAGTGCATTGGCTTTAAATTACTGCTTGCGGCCTTTTATACTCACAAATTTCGAGAATTTTCCTAGCTCATATACGGCTTCCTTCACGCCAGGCTCTATGACTAATGTCAGAGTTGCCTCAACTGTAGCATCTTCTACATCCTTTGGCAGCTTCACCTCAAATGTCTCTTCGTTAGCCTTGAAAGGCTGCAGCGTTGTATCCCTCAGAAGAGTCAGCTTTCTTAATGAAGCAAATATTACCTTGTTCTCCGCGTCAGCGCGCTTTTTCTGCGGGAAATAGTACTTTGTTTCATTGAAAAGCTCTTTGCCGTCCTTTCCCTTCACTGTCACCTTTAACAAAAAGTGCGACGGTGACGGACATCCGTCTGTAAACCTGTGTCCGATCTCCTCAGTCCATGTCTTGGTCTTTATAACGACCATTGGGATGGATATTAGCTCAGGCACTTTTATTTGCTGAGTATAGGCCATAGCCGTTGCATCAAATTTTATGTGCTTTTTAAGCCTTTCCATCTCATACTTATAGTCCTGATAGTTTGGCGGGAAACGATGACCGGTGTTTGGCGCCCTCATGTGGCAGTCCTGGCAGTTTTTATCCCCTCCGTTTGGTATGTAGTTCTGAAGCCAGCTATCATAATTTGATACACACCACATAGGTTCAGACGAGGGCAGGACAAGGGAGGTTACAACATTCGGCCCCTGGTGGCACTGCCCGCAAAACGAGGAGTCTTCTATCATCTCATGGCGCTTCGATTTTGTAAATACCTTATCTGGATGTGCACCGCCGAGGTCTTTATTGCCATATACCGTATCAGGCTCTGGATTACCATCTCTGAATTTCCTTAGTATGGGGATTTGATTGTGGCATACGATACAGTTGATCTGGAGTTTCTCCAACACGTCATAGTTTTCTTTTAACACCGCATCGGCAAGTTCATGAGCTGCTTTTTCAGACATTTCTCTAAGTTGAGGCACATGGCAGACAAAGCACGGCATCATGTACTCTTTCATGCTCTTCGTAACTTCGTTTGATTTTTTGAACTCGCCCTTTTCGGGATTGCGCTGTTTCAGATAATCCTGAAGAGTACCAAGTGTCTTATTAAACGGTCCCATAATTGGCATCGAATGGGCTGCTTTCTCCCAGTCCTTGTAGATTTGTTCGTGGCACTGCTTACACCTTGACGAGTCATACGCATCGATTACCTCTTTCAACGTCCCATACTCTTTCGCCATTGCTGACACAGGAATCATAAGCGCGCATAGAATGGCAGATACTACCAATACTTTAATCACTCTCATTGATTAGTTCCTCCTTATAATTTTTTACTTACGCGTCTTTCTTTACACATGTTTCAGCGTCATGTTCATACCTTTTTTGTCAATCACCTCCCAGCAATAAGTATTACGCGCGGCACATTAAGTGCCGCGCGGTGCATATGTTATCAGAAGTTTAAACAAATACCATTTCTTATGGCATATGCGTTATCTCTTGAGTATGTATAGGTGTTGTACGTAGGTGTTGGGGCTGAAGCATTTACATATGTCGTTTGGCTGGTTCTATAGTCATACGCTGTGCCCGTCCAGAAGTAGCCGCCCTCTACCCAGTATTTCAGGTTCTTTGCGAATGAATAGGTGACCTTCGCATCGAGTTCCCAGCCAAGGTCTCTTGACATGTTAGGGTTGTATGGGATACCGGCTATAAATCCGCCTGCATCATTAAGCGCTACTGCTTTAGCTGCGTACAACCAGTACAAATATGCCTCGGCACTCAGCTGCTTTGTTATGTCTACTTTTGCACCACCCTTTACATATATTGTGTTAGAAAGACCTGTGCTGATTCCACCAGCTGCCGACTTAACGCGATACTCATATACATAGGTGTAGTGCTGGGTATTTCCTAATGAGGTGACAAACTGGTTGATGTCACTGCCAGTGTCATCGCCTGCCTTACCGCTGCCATATGCAAACTCACCAGTAAGTTTAACTGGTCCAACCTTATAATCAAGGCCTGCCAGTGCTGCCCAACCTCTGAAACGTCCATTGTTCTGACCAGGTGAATTGTGAATCCACGTACCGGTCTGGAATTCGAGGTCGCCCCTTAATGTAGCTGCGCTGAGTTGAGCATCGCCGCGAAGACCGAGGTTCCAAAGATGCGCGTTGTCGTTAAACGTAGGGCCTCCGGCAACCGGTGTACTTGCTGATATGGACTGGTCATTAACCATCGTTACATCGGCGCTTACGTTGTAGTTGGTGCCTTTGTATGTAGCTAATAATACATATGCGTCTGAATCGTTAGCCAGACCGGTGCCACCCGGGGTTGCTGCTGCAGTCTGGGCTACATATGCGCTGGTTGCGCCCGTGCCTTCTCTGAACTTCGCCGTTAACGCTCCGATGTGGAAGTTTTTTATAGGATTTACCCATATTACGATTGCATCGTCTCCGAACTTTGTATGGTCAAAAAACAGTCCATTGCCGAGCATCAGCAGTTGGTGTCCAACCTTAATACCGTACATTGGCTGTTCATACTTAATCCATGCCTGACGGATGAACATACTGCCTACTTTCGAGTTGCCGCTTTGGTATACGCCTGTTGCGCCTGTGCCGGTTGCCATCGTACCGCCGTATGTGGAATCACCCATGTTGCCCCACATCCACATGTCGGTGTTGTTTGCAGTACCCGATTGCAGTTCAACATAACCCTCAACGCTGTCCGATACTTTTACGTCTATATTAAGATTTAACATACCGTCATAATATGCCTGATGGTCATTGTTTGGGGTTATTGGACCGCTGTTTTTTGAGAGAGTTACCCCAAAAGGGGATACAATTCTTGAGCTATAATACTGATTGCCATCGTTTAACTGGTTAGATCTGTTGTGAGTATACTCACCCCTAAACATAATCATTCCACCAATTGTTATCTTGGTGTTTCCTTTTGCTGTTACGGCTGTATCCGACTGCGCGTCTGCGGCGCGTGCCGTCAGTGCAAAACTGAGTACTAACAGCATTGTCATCACAGCTGCTGCAAACTTCCTCATCTTCAGTTCCTCCTTGTATCTCCTAAAACACAGAGTAATTATTCCGCCAAAGGCGGTATTGGTAAATATTGTTAATAATCAAGCTTTAAGACCAGCTGTACACCATGATGTAATTCTGTTCAAGTGAGATTTTTTGAACGAGTTTCTCAAGGAAAACACAACGGGAGCAGGAAGGGGGCTGAACAATTCCCGTCCCGCTATGCCGACAATCAGGCTGTCTAAATTGGAAAGGCGCTGTATATTAAGATTGTAATTATTATCAAAAAAAAGAGAACATAACGGGATAAAGAGTGTCGAGGAGATCGAAACAACTCCCAGTCCCGTTATGACGGCTAAAGAGCCGTTTGAGTCGAAATGGCGGTGTATTGTGAGGAGGAGGACATTACTGCCAACTGCATATAAATTTAATGATATTAAGCCAATAACTAATAGAACTTTCTCCATTGTAAACCTTTCTCCGTGTAATTTAGTAACAACATTTTAAAAAGCCGGTATTCAAATCACTGGCCACTATTACTTGAAAATACGGCGCAGCCACTATATAGCTGTTCACACAGCTAAGTTAAGAAGCTGTACAGATGTGTTACACGGATTTTGGAGGCTGGTCTTTTGTGAAGGAAAACGGCGTTGCGGCTATACGTTCAGAATATGGCACAAAACTATCAGCAGACACAACAGCAGTGTAGTCATATGCCATAGGATATACTAAAGGGAGTTCAGCGGCTGAGAGAAACGTCTTCGATGCATTACATACGTCTAGTGCAGCAATAGCAGTCTTTCCACCGTTGCTCACCATATTAAGCGTCACTGGCGGCGCTACAAGCGATAAACACATCACGAGCGCCAATATCAGTGCCACCTTGAATCTTAATGTCCTTCGCATATCTATTATTAAACTAAGAAGAATACGCTAATGTCAAGTCTTATTAATAAAAAATATTTGGTCAACGCACAGGCCACGCCTTAACGGGGATGTTAGTTGTTCTTAATACCAAAATAAGACTTAAGGAGGCCTTTTACGGTATCGTTATTTGTGCCTTTGACCTTTCTGAAGACCAACGGATTGCCATCAAACAGGTGATCGTGCTTTTTTATGAACTGCTGTAATTGCTTTGTACCAGAGGTAATCAGGAAGTCTTCGGAGTCTGCGGCCCCTTTTGAATTTGCAAATGTTATCTCATCAGAGTGTCTCTGGAGATAGTCTTTATCAAGATTAAAGAGATACACATATAGAGTGTTTGGGTCAATAAACTCTATTTTTAAGATGTTGTGTGTTTTCTTGCCTTTGTATTCAGTTAACTGCATATCTACATACAGGGAACCGGCGATTTTAACCAGATTAAACTCCACAATATCACTTTTGGCCGCGAGTCCAATCTTTTCATCAGCCTCAACAACCCAATAATAGGAGGTTTTAGTATTAGGATTATAAAAAATATTATACAGATTAGTTTCATTTGTCCACTGACCGTACAAATTTTTATTATATGAGAGATTAGACCTGTCATCGGAGACAATCCCATATTGTGATTGAACGAGGCACCCGCCCATAGACATAACTAACATCAACGCGGATACAATTACTACGAATTGAGAAACTATACGCCTGGGATATTTGATTTCACAATTCATTATAAATTAAAGAATAACTTTAATATTGCTGCCATAGTCACGGTTCTTAGTTTGTCAAAATCCTCAGTTATATTCACGTTTACCTGCTAAATCCTAAAGTGACACATTCATCAATGTATTTCATTCATCTATATTATACTGCTTCCGTACAGCAACTGCCGTAGCCATTATAATACACCCATCGAATGGTTATTGCAATATCTCTGCCGACCATTTCCTGTTATGCTGTGACAAATTCCTGCTATACTATTGACATTACCATGCCAATAGTGCGAAACTTCGTTGTATGCTGGTAAGTATACATATTATTATGTGGGGGTTATTATTATGAGGTTTATGAAAAATATGTTGAACATATCGATGTCAGTGGTTTTGGTGATGGTTATAAGTGCATGTTCTGACAAACCATCACCTGCCCCTGAGGTTAGCATTAATACTGAGACCCTTGCAAAGCAAAAGACAGAAGCTCCACGCTCCAATAATCAATCTGCTGATTCTGACAAAAGCCATGAAGGCCATGCGCATCATGACAACAATGAAGCCGCCACACCAGACAGCCGTCCCGAAGGCCACGCCAGTGGCGAGAAACATCAAACCGAAATCGTCGTACCAGACAACGTTAAGGGCAAGTGGGAATCCGTGAAACTCTCCATTACAGATAAAAAAAATAGCAAGGCTCAAGCTGTATCCGTCAAACTCGGCTCTGAATACAAGATTCCAGACTCATCGATGACAGTTAAGCCTGTTGTGTTTCTCCCTGATTTCAGAATGGACTCTCTCACAATAACATCTGTCTCCGCAGAGCTGAACAATCCGGCTGTCAACGTGATTATCTCAGACTCTGGTAAAGAACTATTTAAGGGCTGGCTATACTCTAAATATCCGGATGTCCATCCATTTCAGCACGACAGATTTGCAATTGTGATGGTTGAAGCGGTTATGGCTGAAGGCCCGCAGAAATGAGATGAGGGAGAATTGATATGGCACAAATAATAGCATTCTCAGGGAAAGGTGGAACAGGTAAGACTACCCTTGCAGGGCTGACTATTCGATACATAATCGAGAGAACCGGCAGGCTTGTACTTGGCGTTGATGCTGACAGCAACTCCTGTCTTAATCTCGCTGTCGGTGTTGATGTCCATGCCACAATCGGCAGTATCAGAGAGACAGCACTTGAGACCATTCGATTAGGGAACCGCCCCGGTGGTCTCACCACAGAGGAGATATTCGACTATCAGATAAAGCAAACAATAGTCGAGGCATCAGGCTTTGACCTTCTTGTCATGGGACGCCCCGAAGGACAGGGCTGCTACTGCGCTGCCAACAATATTATTAGAAAATACACAGATAAACTAGCCGACGACTATTCCTTTGTCGTAATAGATAACGAGGCCGGTATGGAACACCTAAGCAGACGCACCAGCAGCGCCGTGGACATCATGTTTACTGTGAGTGACGCTACAGTAAAGGGCATAAAAACGGCAAAAAGAATAGATGACCTCATTAAAGAGCTTTCACTTCAAACCGGCAAGCGATTCTTAATTATCAACAGGGTTAAAGGGCCTGACGACGCAGCTCAACTAAAAGCCTACGCCGCAGAACTCGGCCTCAGCGTAGCCGGTGTAATACCGGATGACAAGACTGTCTTCGATACAGACCTAAACGGCAGACCGGTTGCAGAAATTCCTAAAGATGCACCGTCACTAAAGTCATATTATGCCATCTTAGACGATGTGCTAAAGACGCTGATTGCGTCAGCTACTTAACCATAGCACGAACAATCGGCGAGTCAGGATTGAGGCGCAGGCTTTCCTTAAAATCCTCTTCGGCCTCTGCCTCTCTACCCATCTCCCTGAGTATCAACCCCCTGTGAAAATAGAGTTCCCACGAGATATGCGAAGAAGGATTGGCCTTTAAGCCATTTGCAAAACATTCAAGTGCTGCTTTATATTTTTTCTGAGCGCCGAGGAGCAATCCTAAGTAATTATAAAGTTCAGGGTCGTCCGGGGCTGCTTGCAGCGCCTTTAAAAAATACTGGACGGCCTTGTTGTAGTCTTTTGCCCTCATCAGTTCGACTCCGCGCGCTTTAAACAGAGACGGCCCGGCTGTGTTATATGTTGTTCGCGGCACTGCCTTAAGAAAATACTTCTCGGCTTCTTCTTTGCGGCCCTTTGTGTTTAGGGCCTCCCACATGTTGAAATTTAAAAGTGTATTGTCTGGTGCAGCCTCAAGCCCCTTTGAAAACTCCGCAATCGCATCATCCAGCCGCCCCTCCTTTATGAGATACATACCGTACTCGTTGTGGGCTACATAGTTTCCTTTGGTCACATCCGCAGCATGTTTAAAAAGTGTCCCTGAGTTCTTCCAGAACCCTGCCTGCTGCCACGTTAATGCCGCAAGGACAACAACCACTGCCGCAAACATTACACCAGCTAACTTTTGAACAACCGGACGCCCTCCGGCAAGTCCGCCTAACCCAAAGCATATCATTATATAAATCCCTATCAACGGCACGTAGGTATAGCGGTCTGCCATTGCAGCCCCCCCAACCTGTATCAACTGAATAACTGGTACAAGCGTCAGCATGTACCACAACCATCCCATAAGCAGATACGGCGCCCTCTTTCTCAATAGAAATGCGGTCACAGTAATTAGTAAAAGACACAGCCCTTTTGTGACCGCCCCGCTTACTACATCCCCGTGCGGATAGAACACGGCAAACCCTGCCGGGACAATGGTTTTCTCTAAATACCCCCAATACGACATAATGGCATTCATGAGGCGATGACTAAAGGGCAGGCTCTCAAGCGTGACAATCGCCCCCTCCTTCTGCTGAACTAGTATTGTAACTATGCCGCTGGCAAGCGACAATATGAAAAACGGAATCTTCTCTACAATGACCTTAACAGCGACCTTAATGACAGAGCGCTGCCCCGATTGAAAACGTCCAAGCGGCCAATGATCAACAAGCAGGAGCGTAAGTGGCAGTGTTACAGCCATCGGTTTTGACATCAGCGACAAGGCAAATATCATGAGAGCTGCTGCATATTTTATAAGGGCAGGACGCCGCGTGTAATACACATATACTACAATTGTCAGGAGCCAAAAGAAAGTCGATAGCACGTTTTTCCTCTCTGACACCCAGGCCACAGACTCTACGGCAAACGGATGAAAGGCAAACAGTACAGCAGCGGCGGCGCTTTGGCCGTACTTACCAGTCATTAACAACAGTAGCAGATATAACAGCACGGTATTTCCGGCATGAAAACACACGCTGCTCAGGTGATGTCCCATCGGCTTCATGTCGTAGAGAGTGATGTCTACCATGTGAGAAATCCATGTGACGGGATGCCAGTTTGCAAAGTATGTACTCTTAAATGACCACATTATATTATTCAGCGTAAGGCCGCTTTTTATATATGAATTTATTGTAATGTAATTGGGGTCATCAAAGCTCACAAAGTCGCTGGTGTTAAGTGGAATATATACGATAAACACTGCTGCCGCAAGAAAAATCGCTGTCAAGTAATTTAAGTAATTAGGCACAGTCCCCGACTTTAAGGCCCTGCTGCCTGGTGCCTTGCTGAGTTGAGGGTGTTACGAACGGTCTCAGAGGAGGGGTTGAGACGCGCAGCCTCTTCAAACTCTGCGATGGCCTCGTTTAGTTTGCCGATTGATTTGAGGGCCAGCCCCTTGTTAAATCGCAGAGTGCCGCTGTCGGGCTTAATTGCAACACCGCGGGAGAACGCCTCAAGCGCCTCTCCAGACTTATTTAGTCCCATCAGGGCAATCCCCATGTTATTCAGCACTTCGGTGTCCATTGGATGAATAGCGAGGGAAATCTTAAAATATGAGACTGCCCCGGCGTAGTCTTTTTCTTTGAGAAGGACTATACCGTAGCGCTTATTAAGGACGGCCTCACCGTCGAAGAACATGAGCGATGAGGAGCGGGCGAAGTAGGTAATGGCCTCCTCGAACTTCCCCTGTCTTGTGAGGGCCTCGCCCATACTATAGTTGAGTTCCGAGCTGTCGGGCTTAATCTGGAGACCCTTAGCAAAAAATTCCACCGCCTTTTCTGGTTTATGGTCATCAAGAAAGGCCGCGCCGTAGTTGTTATACGCCATGTAGTTTCCTTCAACCGTTTTAATGGAATGACTAAACAGGGTATAAGAGTCTTTCCAGTAGCCGATTTGAACCCAAGTAAAGGCGGTCAGATATATGAGACACGCAGCGGCAGCAGAGGTTAAAATGTATTTTCTAAAACGATTTCCTGATAAAATATCAGATGCCCCCATTGCAATTATTAAGAAAATCCCAATCATAGGCACATAGGTATATCTATCGGCAATAGCCTCCCTGCCAGTTTGAATGAAGCGTATCACAGGCAGCATGGTGAGCAGATAGAAACTCCAACCAAACAGCACATACGGGCGGCTCCGCCAAAACCGGACTGCCACAATGGTTACGATTGTCAGAAACGCCGCTGATAGGAATACATTTAGCGCTGGCAGCGTATCCGGGTATGGATATGGTATGGCAAGGTCATATGGAAGCGCCATCTTTTTCAGATATTGAGTGTAAGAATCAGCAGCAGTGGCAAAACGTCTGCTCAGTGGAAGCTGGCTAAAGGGCTGAACAGCATACGCATGAAGCTGAACTACATATGTCACAATAGCAGAGGCGACGGCGAGGGCAAACAACGGGAGTTTCTCTATTACTGCGCGAAAAAATAGACGAACAACATGTGGAAGTGTCGTCTGCTCACCCACTTTAAATCTATTGAACGGCCAGTAATCCAACAGCAACAGCGTCACGGGAAATGTGACAAGCATAGGCTTTACCATAAGCCCAATAGCCATAGAGAAAAACACGGCGGCGTATCTGATAAAATTCGGCCTTTTGAGATATTCTATATAAGCCCATAGACCAATGAACCAGAACAGCGAACTGAGGACATTTTTTCGTTCGGATACCCAGGCAACAGACTCAACGGCAAGCGGGTGGATGGCAAATACCGCTGCTATAAACGCGCTCTGCCACGGCAATGAAGTCAAGCGATTCAAGAGGAAAAACAGCAATACTGTATTAATTATATGAATAACAAGGCTTGTCAAATGGTGCCCACCAGGATTAAGCCCGAAGAGCTCAACATCGGTCATATGAGAAAGCCACGTCAGCGGATGCCAGTTGACAAAGAAAGTAGTCTTAAATGCCCAAAGCACACTTTTGGAAGTAAGTCCCTTGTTTACGAATGGATTACTGGTAACATACTGAGGGTCGTCAATATTGACGAATGAGTTGTCTCTGACATTCCAATAAACGCCAAAAGTTATGACAACCAATAAGAGCGCGATAATTAAATTTCTTCTATGGGGATTCATACGGCTGCAGTTATTATAAGTAAATGGTGCGGTTATTTTCAACAAGCGGCGCGTGGGATTGTCACAGCAAAGTAGAAATGTCCTATCCAGTTAATAAGGGTCTGTTAACTAAACTGTGTCAGGCCCGATTTTAGCCCATAACATCAATGTCCAATAATAACCTCCCTTCGGAGAAAATGGCAAGCGGACCTACAACACAATGGAAAAAGCTTGCGCACCAATTGAGAATTGCTGTGCCGCTGTTATTAAAGGGTAAGCTAACGCTCAGATTTGATGAACATTTAATGAACAGGGGACAACTGGCAACCAACGTTTCCTTATAAATAATCGCCCAGCTTTCTGTCTATTTTGTTGACATGGGTTATAAGCCAGTTGCAAAGGTGTTCCTGGAGTTTTTGGTTTAAATCCTTGCTTGAGCCTTTTTTCTGATATTCTGCCTTTAGCCTTTGGAAGTTTGTCCTCAGAGTCTTGTGCTGCTTAAGGTGCGCATCAGTGTCTTCTTCGTCGTAGTCGTACTGCTTCATGTATGTCTCTTCAAGGGTCAGGTGTGTCTCAATATAACTCTCAAGATTTTTGATTAATTCCTCGACGAATACGCTTTCCTTGTTCTGCGCTACCGCCTCGACAAAGGCGTTCACCCTTTGAAACAGCTCCTTGTGCTGTTCGTCCATCAGCTCTACACCTACGGACAAGTTCTCAGTCCATTGGAACATCATGAGGAAGGTTTACCTTTAAAGACAGCCTGTTCTGCAGGGGTCTCAAAATGGTTTCTTCTTGGCGCCCAAAAATTCTTAAAGTAGAATTTACCTTTCTCATCTGTCATATACTTATCCCAGTTGTCCATGAGCATTTCCTTTGTTAAGCGAAAGGTATCCTTTGAGGCGTCTGCGTATTCATAATGTCCTGTCAGTACGATGGCCTGAAACGGACACGCCTCGACACATAATCCGCAGAACAAACATCTGAGAATCTCTATCTCGTAACGGTCAACGACTTTCTCATGGGTCTTCCCTTCAGACGTATATATCGTGATACACTTTGATGGGCATATAGCGGCACACAGACCACAGCCCACACATCGCGCCCTGCGCGTAAGCGGCTTTCTGACAAGGGCGTGCATCCCCCTGAATCCCGGCATTGACTCCCTTTTTTCCTTCGGATATTGCCTGGTAACAGGTTTTTTAAACATATACGACATAGTCAGCGACATTCCCTTGAGGATTTCAACGAAAAACACCCTCTTCAGAAAACCCTTCCACCAGACATCCGGTTCAGCCTTTGTAACAAGTTTCGGAGATGTCCGGCCCTGCGCTTGAGGCTCAACTGCCACCGGTTCAGACACTTTTGTTTCTACATCTTCCATAATATGCAAGTTTAGCACTATGTCCTGCCCTATGTCAAGATAAAAACTAATCAGAAGAGATGGTAATTTTGTTCTATCCATAATCTATTGATTCATGGTATTTTGCCAATATATGATGGCAATAAAAATCAAGGACATACAATAAGAACATATTAACTATTTTGGCATAATTTGGTCTTGTATTATAAATACAACTATGTTATACTCAGCTTTATGTGTGGGATTGCAGGTTTTGTAGGCTTCCGTAATGATAAAACCCTGAAGGAAATGATGAAGGTAATCTCACATAGAGGTAATGACGACATGGGGAGTTACGTATCTGAGCATGTATCGTTAGGGCACCAGAGGCTAAGTATTATTGATCTGTCCGAGCGGGGGAGACAGCCTTTAACAAATGAGGATGATACGTTTAAGATAATTTATAATGGAGAAATATATAATTACAGACAACTAAGAAAAGATTTAATTCAAAGAGGACATAAGTTTGCTTCCGACACTGACACAGAGGTAATATTACATTTATATGAAGAGATAGGGGTTAAATGTCTTTCAAGCCTTAATGGTATGTTTGCTTTCGCTATTTGGGAAGAAAAGAATCGCGTACTTTTTTTAGCGCGTGACAGGATTGGAATTAAACCATTGTATTATTACTATGATGGCTCAATATTCGTTTTTGCCTCTGAGATAAAATCAATTCTACAATGTGAAAAAGTAAAAAAAAGACTCAACAACAAGGCTCTCTACGAGCTACTTATGTTACGTTACACCCATAATCCACTAACCGTAATTGATAATGTTTATAAATTGGAACCAGGACATTATCTCATCTACGAACAAGGCAAACCACCTGTGGTGGACGCTTACTGGAGCTTGCCTGACTTGTCGGCTAATTTGGGCCAGCAGGCAGCACAAGAGCAATTCCTTTACCTTATAAAAGACTCCGTCCAGATGAGGCTTATATCTGATGTTCCAGTTGGAATTATGCTTTCAGGAGGCATAGATTCCTCTGCTATCTGCGCGCTTGCATCGTCAGACATGGATAATATTCATACTTTTTCCATTGGATTCGAAGGACAAAAGGATAATGAATTTTCGTATGCGCATATGATATCAAAGCAATTCCACACACACCATCAGGATATACTAATAAGAGCCGACCATATAAAATCTTTACCTGAAGTCATATGGTATAACGATGAACCTGTCGGAGGGCCTTCTTCTGTAGCATATTATCTGGCAATGAAAGAGGTGAAAAAATATGCCACAGTCCTGCTGCTTGGTCATGGCGCGGATGAAATATTCGCAGGTTACGAAGAAATTAAGATTCAGAAATTATCACAATTGCTTAGAAATCCTCTAACACAATACTTTCTTAACAAGATATTGCGTTCAACGAAATCGCTGCTTACATACGACAACGCCTTCGAGCGCCTGAAAAGATATGTCGGCTCCCTCAACGACCATGAGCTAAATTTCTTCTATCTGATAAGTGTAATGGACAATTTTGAGCTGTCCATGCTGCTTATAAATGAGGATAAAGAAGTCAGCCACGCAACTGCTGATATATTGGAAAGAATAAAAAAGGCTTTTAGGGGTGTAAATAATATAGCGGATGGGATTCTAAGGTTTGAGCTTCAAGGGTGGTTGAGTGAAGATATATTACTAAGAGTGGATAGAATGACCATGTCCAGGTCGGTAGAAGGACGCCTTCCTTTTTTAGATTACCGCATCGTGGAATTTGTTATGAGTCTGCCGATGAGCCTTAAGACACATATATTTAAAGATAAACAGCTATTACGCACCACAATGAAAGGGCTCTTGCCCGATGAAATCAGAAACAGGACGAAGCAGCGATTTAACACGCCTATTAATAGTTTCTTTTCTGCCCATTATGACAATCTTTGCAGGCGGATTTTTACCGAGGACAATGAGCTTAATAATACTATTTTTAATAGTAAGGCCTTAGTTAATCTTTTAAACTATAAAAACACCCCTTCATACAGATATATACTTCGCCACAATAAACTTGCGGCACAGTTCTATGCGCGCCAGATATGGAATATCCTTATATTTCAGCTTTGGTATAAGATGTTTTTTAATAATCAACATTTTGATACGGTGTTTGCTCAAAATGAATGAAATATTACCTGTATCGATAATAATACCCGTAGGCAGAGACAATACTACGCTCTTAAATTGCCTTAAAAGCCTGAATGCGATGGTTGATAAGCCAAAAGAAGTAATCCTCGTCGGAAAACACGCAGCAATTGAACTGCCTGCCAGCTTGAATATAAACTTGAATATAAAATTTATGACGACAGAACCGGCAATATCACCCAGCGTAAAGCGCAACCGTGCAGCTCAGACAGCGCAATGCGGCATCTTATGTTTTATTGACGACGATGTATTAGTTCCTGAAAACTGGATAAGCGTCATAGTTGAGCATCTGAAGGGTAACCCGCGCGATATAGTTGGCGGTCCTAACAGAGATTTTCGCCAGGATTATAGGTACCGGCTGCCATCCGCAATTCAAGAAAATTATCTGACTGAAGGGTTGGTATCACACAAGAATCTACAAAGCAATCTCAGAACCGTAGGCATTCACGACCTGCCCCTGTGTAATGTGTCAATGCTCAGGGAAACGTTCATTGATATTGGTGGATTCAACGAAGACATAACATATTTTCTCGACGATGTGGAATTCAACTATATTGCCGTCAATCTCGGCTACCGCCTGGTTATGCTCAGCGCTCTTCAGGTGCAACATGATATAAGGCCGGCATTTTCCCCTTATTTTTACTACAAGTATAAAACCAGATATGAAATAGGAAAGGTATTCCCATTGTATTATTGTTTATATACTGATACTTTTCAAATAATGCTTGTTCTGTTGTCTTACATAGCAGGTCCTCTTTTGATTTTATACGGGGGATATAAAATTCTGCTGGCTTTTGGAATAATTTATTTTATTGCCGTTATAGTCTCATCTCTGAAATACGTTAAAGAATATAAACTCTTTCTCTCTCTGCCTTTGGGCATTTTTATTACCCATATTATGGTGTATTTTGGATTCACATTCGGGCTTATCAGAGGGATTTTCAATTGGCATAATCTGCAAAAATTGATTATACAAAAAAAAGAAAGGTTTAAGAGATTTGAATAAATTAACTCAGATATTTTCATATATAAAATCGATATTAAGGGTTATCAGGCAGCCGGAGATGCCGCCTGACCTCATTTTTTTTGTTACTTCCCACTGTAATGCAAGGTGCGAATACTGTCATTTTATCGAACAGATAAAAGACCCTGAAAGAAAAAAACGCGAGCTGACATCCGAAGAGATAGAGCTTATTGCAAAAAATTACGGCAAATTATCAAAGCTGTCCCTTAGCGGTGGAGAACCGTTTATACGCAATGATTTGGCAAGGATAATACAAGCCTTTATCGACCACTGTGAAACCAATATAATCGATATTCCTACAAATGGTTTTTATACAGATTCAATACTAAAACAAACGAAAGCAATCCTTGAAAACAATCCGAATATTATCCTGGAGATACAGCTTTCAATCGATGGTCCGGAAGATACGCATGACAGGCTGCGTAATATCAGGGGCCTTTATAAAAAGATCATATACACCTACGAGCAGCTTTCTGTGTTACAGAGTCAATTTACAAATTTAAGGATTAAGATGAACCTGACTTATCAGCAGGGCAATGAAGATGTAGTTTGGGATATGGCAAGGGATTTTGACGCAAAGTATATCTTTGACCGTTTTCAAATTACGTTCCCTCATGGTTACAATATCCTTAAAGAAAAAATCAACGAGCTCAACTATAAAGCGTTTTATAAACTCTCCAGACAGATACAGATTTATATGAAATTTAGAAGTAAATATGACCTGCATTCCTTGATTTTCAGGGCTATTAAAATCATAAGGGATGAGTCTCTGCTCAGAATAATAAAAAAAGGCGATATGGGACGGCTGTGCGGGGCAGGCAGAAGAATTGCTGTTATTGACGATATTGGCGATGTCTTTCCATGTGAACCGCTCTGGACGCCGGTGGGAAATGTACGAGATAACGGCTACATAATTTCAAATATCCTGAACTCAGAGTCAATGTCTAAATTCAGGAGTAAGTACTTAGGGGCAAAGAAATGCCACTGCACATGGGGGTGTGTGGTATTAGATAACATAATATTTAACCCTTCATACTATCCTGTAATTTTATTTTATATGGCATATCTTTTTATTTTTGGAGGACGCGGATTTCGGAACTGTGAAAAGTGAAGTAATTTTAAAGGGGTATGCTGGAAATAAACTTCATGGCACTTGGTATTATAATAAAAACGTCTCCAGAATCCCCCCCATAGTGCTTTTACATGGCATATTTACAGACAGCCGGGAATTCGGCGTTTTCCCAGAGATACTATGCGCTAAAGGTATGTCTGTTTTAACATTTGACTTTAGCGGACACGGGAAAAGTGAAGGAATAATATCTTATATAGATAGAAAAATCCACATGGAAGATACCCTTGCAGCCTCAAGATTCATATCAGGCCAACAAGACAGCGGGATTATTCTTTTAGGACATAGCTTTGGGGCTTTTGCCGCGGCCTTATCAGCGAAAGAGGCGGATACCGTAAAAGCTGCCATACTCCTGGCTCCTCAGATAAAAAGCGGCGGCAGTCTTAGTCCTTTAAAAAAAATCATATTCAATACATTTGGAATCCTATATAATATATTACCTTTTTTACCGGATATATATATACGTAACAGCGTTAACTATAATAAATTATTTTATAATCCTCAAAATGCTCTTAAAGCGGAAGAAATAGGTTTTGCCTCCCCTATGAAAAACATTAAGATATGCCGCTATGCTATTGGACTCAATAACCAACAAATTATTTGCCATATAAATAAACCATTATTATTTATAGCTTGTGAAAAAGATGAACAAATTCCTGTTAGAAATGTCAGAACCCTTTATGAATCCACAACAGGGGAATTCAATAAGTTCGAAGTTGTAGAAGGCGCCGGACACAGCCCTTTCATTGAAGCTCCAAATCAACTGGCAAACATTGTTTACAATTTTTGTGAATCGATAAGCTTAAAATACAGTGATCAAAATGAAAGGATTAGATGAAGACTGCCTATCTTACGTTCGATATCGAAACAGACTGGGGAGGACGCACAGCTCCTGAAAATGGAACCCTCACAGGGATACTTGAAGGTATGCCATGGCTTTTAGAAATATTAAAACAATACTCTGTGCGATCGACTTTTTTTATATCTGGCGAGATTATAGAACACTGTAAAGACATATTAAAAGAAATTGAACCTTTGGGTCATGAATTGGCTGTACATGGATTTTGCCACAGGCACAGTTACAACATTTTAAGCAAAGAGCAGTTGCGCAACGATGTGTTGAAGGCCAAAGAAGCGTTGATGCGGCTTACAGAGAAAGAGCCGTTAGGGTTTAGAACACCTCAGTTCAGATTTAGAGAAGACCTTTTTGCACTATTAGATGAGTTAAACTTTAAATACGACTCATCAATATGTCGGAGTCCCATCTCCCGTACAAAAAAAATAAGAGTACAAAACATAAGCCCTGTTGAGGAATATGAAGTTGGCGTGTGGCACAGACTTAAGCTGCCTATGGGGCTTGTGTGGATACACAACATGGGACATAGGTCTTTTATAGAGAGCGCCGCAGTACAGGACGGGATAATCATATATGCCCATCCTTTTGACTTGGTAAAAAAAAATTACGACAGACGTTTCTCTATGAAAGTAAACTTTTGGTACTATATTATGGCAGATACAAAAATCAAAGATACACTTTGCAGACTAATAGAAGGGTTAGCCGGTAAGGGGTTCAAGTTTGAGCCTCTACGCCAAAAGATAATCAACCATGCCAACATATTTTAATACTTGATATAAGTATCGAATTAATAGTACTGTAACATGCAGATGATTATAGCGAGGTAATGTCGGGAAGTGTCCTACAGCATAATTATACCTGTATATAATGAAGAGGCAAGTTTGCCTGCTTTGATTGAAAAGATAAAGGTATATCCTTTAGAAGAAGGCTGTGAGATTATATTAGTAAACGATGGCTCAACCGATGGGAGTTCAAGGATATTATCTGATAACTCAAATATCCCTAATGTAAAAATACTCTCTCACACTTACAACAAGGGCTATGGTGCCGCGATAAAAACAGGGGTAAGGGCCTCGTTCAACGATGTTGTATTATTAATGGATTCGGACGGTCAGCATAATATCGATGAAATCAAGAAAATCATTAATAAAATGGAAAGTGCCGACTTGGTTATTGGCGACCGTGGGCAGAAGAACAAGGCCCTCACCATACGAAACATCGGGAAATGGTTCCTCGTAAATATAGCGGAGATACTTGTCGGCATAGACATCCCTGACATCAATTCAGGATTAAGGGCTTTTAACAAGGATAAGTTTTTTGAGTTTATCAATCTATATCCCAACGGCTTTTCAATTACAACAACAATGACGCTGGCCTTTATAAAGAACGGATACGATATCACATACGTTCCTATCAATATTAATAAAAGGACTGACGGACAAAGCGAAGTAAAATTTTTTCAGGACGGACTTAAAACACTTTTGCTGATATTACGAATGATAATGACTTTTAATCCATTAAAAATCTTTATGCCGTTTGCTTTGATAATGTTTATCGTGGGCGGGATGTACAGTTTATATCATATAATAGCTAATATTTCTATGCCTAAAATGGGAATTGTTTTTATTATTTCAGCAATAAATATCTTTTTCTTTGGACTGCTTGCCGACCAGCTTTCCATGTTAAGGCTGGAGTCAGCCTCACAGGTAAATAAAGATAAAAACAAAGAATCTATTCAATGAAAAGGCTGCTTTTAATAAATCCGTCAAGTGAAAATGAGATACAATCTCCCTTGCCATACTTTGTCAGTGAAGGCAAGGGAGTGACGCCTCCACTTGGCATACTGTCCATCGCAGCACAGGCAATGCAAAACACTGATTACACCACCATGCTTATTGATGTTCAGGTTGAGGGTTTATCTTATGAATCTCTGGCTAACAAGATTTCACAGTTTAACCCTGACATAATAGGTATTACAGCAATGTCAATGACAGTTAGAGACGCATATAAAACAATTCAAATGTCAAAGAAGATTTGTCCCAACTCTAAGATAGTAGTAGGAGGACCTCACGTAAACTGTTATCCTTTGGAAACCGCTGCATGGAAGGACGTTGATTACGCAATCCACGGCGAAGGGGAGATAGTCTTTGGGGAATTCCTAAGAGAATTCAGCAACAGAGGATATGCCTCGGGACTAAAGGGCGTTATCTATAAAGATAGTGACGGCGTAATAGAAAATAATGAAAGAGCTGATTATATTAAGGATTTAAATTCTTTACCCATTCCAGACAGGACAATTCTGCCTTACAAAAAATATTCGTCCATAATTATGAAAAAATCGCCGGTAACAAGTATTCTTTCCAGCCGTGGATGTCCATTCCGATGCAACTACTGCGACAGACCCTCTGTCGGCAAAGCGTTCAGGCCACGAAGCGTGGAAAGCGTAATACACGAACTGAAAATTTGTAACGATATTGGAATTAAAAGTTTTCTATTCTATGACGATACGTTCACGGTCAACAGGAAACGGGTTATTGATTTTTGTATAGCTATTACAGACTCAAAGCTTGACATTGAATTCAATATAAGGTCCAGGGTGGACACTGTGGATGAAGAAATGCTTTATTACCTGAAAAAAGCAGGCTGTCTAGGCATTCAATACGGAGTGGAGTCGGGAAGCCAGACAATTCTCGACAGAATGAACAAGGGAATTACGTTACAGCAGATTCATGATACGGTTAAGATCACCAAAAAACATAACATCCTTACAACGGCTTATTTTATGTTTGGAAATCCAGGGGAGACCAGACAAGATATTAAGTTAACACACGAGTTTATGGAACTAATAGACCCAGACTATGTGATGATTTCTATTTTTACACCTTATCCTAAGACAAAGTCTTATGAAGAAGGGATAAAAAGGAATCTCTTTGAAGATGTTTGGAAGAAATTAGCTGAAGATCCGACGATTGAATTTGAGATGCCTGTATGGACAGAAAACTTTACAACTGGCGAATTAAACAAAATGTTAACTGATACATATAGAAAATATTATTTCAGCGGGAAGAGAATTCTAAGGCAGATATCATCCATAAAAAGCATTAGAGAGCTTAGGGAAAAAGCTAAAGCAGCAGTTAAGATACTGAAAAACAGACATTAGGATATTAGAGAAATGAGAATATTATTAATTAATCCTCCGTTTACTAAAATATATAATTTTAGTGGGCAAGGCGGTAAAACTGCTCCATTAAATATAGCCTATATCGCTGCCTATGCACGAAAATATTCAAATTCGCTGACTGCCATAGAAATATTGGATGCCGAATCGCTCGAATATGATTTCGACATGATACACAACAAGATAACAAACTATGCGCCAGACATTGTTGCTGTAACCATGACAACCCCAGCCTACAATTCTGCAAAGAAAATCATCACAATGACCAAGGAGATTAATAAGAACATTGTTACCGTCGTAGGCGGGGCACATCCATCGGCGTTTCCTAAAGAACTTTTGGATGAAATTCCTCAGATAGATTTTTCCATAATAGGTGAAGGGGAAAAACCTTTCGCTTATTTATTGGATGCGATTTCAAATGGCTGGAGTTTTGCTGAAATAAAAGGCCTCGCTTATAGAAACGACGGGAAAATCATCTTCAACCACGAGATAGAGTATATACGTGATATAGATATGATCCCATTCCCTGCAAGAGATTTACTTCCCATGAGCCTCTATGAACCATCTACGGCAAAGGACATAACTCATAAAGGAGGATTCAGCAATATCTTTACGTCCAGGGGGTGTCCATATGATTGTGTCTACTGCTCGTCCCGCAATATCTGGAGTGGAAAGGTTCGCATAAGAAGCGCAATGAATGTAGTAAATGAAATAGAGGAGTGTTATAAGACGTTTAATATAACTAAATTTAATTTTAACGATGATATTTTCCCAATCAGCAGACAGAGGACAATAGATATTTGTAATGAAATTATCAGTAAGGATATGAAAATACACTGGACCTGCATGACCCGGGTCAATTACGTATGGGAAGACGCGATGATTAAGATGAAAGATGCTGGCTGCGAAATAGTAAATTTTGGATTTGAATCAGGCTCCGATGAGATATTGAAGTCCATAAACAAAAAGACTACAGTGAAACAAGGTATCGAGGCAGTAAAAATATGCAAGAAAGCCAAATTGAAAGTCATGGGCAATTTCATGATAGGCAACATTGGCGAAACCGAGGATACAATCAAGGAATCTATCAGATATTCAAAAACTCTCGGCCTCGATAGCGCAGCTTTTTTTATCGCTATGCCATATCCTGGCACTAAATTATACACAATGGCAAACGACCTGGGTTATTTAAGAAAAGATTGGTCATATACAGACCTTTTAGCATACGGAAACAACAATCCACCATTAATACTGCCGAACTTGCCTCCTGAGACTTTGCATTATTGGCAAAAAAAAGCCATGAAAGAGTTCTACTTACGACCTAATTATATATTAAATAAAATCAAGGGTATACGCTCAACCAGAGATATTCTTTCATTATTACGGGCATTTATGGTATTTATCAAAATTGTTATTCCAAAGGTTTTATGATTAACAAAGAATTAGAACGGCTAAATGAATTGTTGTGTCTTAAGCCACGCTGGTGGGCTCTATTTGCAAATTGTCTGCAATATTAATTATAATATGGACATGCATCAGGATGTGGTTGATAAACAAGTCGATTCGGACCCCTGCCAGAGTTTGTTAGAAATATTGGTTTGTCCCCGATGTAAATCGGATTTACTATACAATGTCACCCCACCCAGGTACTTATGCTTAAACAGCCAATGTGGAGCTATCTATAATTTCATCGATGAATTCCCATCATTTGTTTTTACAAATTCTATTGAAATTCAAAAAGATACTCAAAATCATTATCAGGAGACACCATTTTTATGGGGACAATCCGGAATCAAAGAAAAATATCTTATGCATTCCGGCGCAGGCAGGTTCTTAAAGGAATATCATGATGAGATAGTTGTTTCAAAAACATCACTGGACTGCGGTTGCGGCGCGGGGATAATAAGCCGTTATTTACATGAGCAAGGGTTAAAAGTATTTTCTGTAGATCTAAGTTTAACTTCATTGCGTCTTACAATCTCCACCGGGATAAATACCATTCATGCATCTAACTTAAGTCTGCCTTTTCGGGATGGGATGTTTGACATAGTGATATCTTCTGGCGTTGTACACCACACACCAGATGCACAAAAGTCGGTAAGTGAATTGATCAGGGTGCTAAAATCTGGCGGTTTGCTTTATTTGCTCATATACAGAAAAGAATCGTTTCAATATATAGAATATTCAACTATAGGGAAAATACTACGAACTATTTCAAAAAATAATTTAGGCAATAATGTGATTGACAAAGTGATTGTACCATTGTTTGTTCCTTTTATTTATGCTGGCAAGATGATAAAATTTAGAACATTTAAAAGTAGCACACTAGGCGAGTACAGAAACTATTTTTATGACAGATATATAACTCCGCAGGCTACCTTTCATTCAAAAAATGAGGTTTTACAGTGGTTTGAACAGTATGGAGTAAAACCTGTTAAATATTTTATTGGCAACTTGGGGTATCATCATAATTTTATAGTGCGGAAGTTATGAATCATTATTTCAATGTTTTTTAAAACACAAAATCAAGTAAGGTAATGGGAAATGATTATTCTCTGTAATTTTATCAAGCTTGAATCCGATAACATTCATTATTTCTATGTAATCTGTATCTTTGAGATATGTGGGCTTGTTCAACCGAATGCCAGTCAGTCTTTCCGTGGAAATACCTAAATATCTTTTTGCAATTGTGGTAATTGCAGATATACCATAAAACATACTATGAATCAGTACATTGAAAAATGGTTGCTTAATATCTAGTGATAAAATCACAAGCTTGCCGCCAGGCCTTAATATTTCAAAACACTTTTTTAACAATCTAATCTGTTCTCGATGCTCAATTAGATATAATACATGATGTATAACTATTGCATCAAATAAGCAGCTTTCATCAATTTCATGAATCGATGAGCAGATATATTTGATATTTTTATTATTATTGAAATCACCTATTGCCCTTGTTATCCTCTCATTATTTATATCCAAACCTAATATATTTCTATCACTAGATACTTCTGAGATAAATCTGCAATAGTTACCCTCTCCACAACCTAAGTCCAGAATATCACCTTTATCAGGCAAGAGGATCTCTGTTTCATAAATAGGTGCAGTAAAATATTTAAATCTCCATAATAAACTATGTATTGAAATAGAAGAGTAATCCCTATTAAAGACCTTTCTCCATGTTCTGAGGATATCTTTATTGTCATTAGTGTTCATAATCATTTTTTTAGATATATCAACATCTGTTTACTTATTGCAAGACTTAAAAGGAATCACTGCACTCCAACCTAAAGTATCTTCCAATCGGGGAATGCGAGTTGGTTTGTTATTCTTATATATCTGCAATGCATTGTCTTTGTAAAGCAGTGTTACATCTTTCATCTTATCCGATAAAATCATACTGATCTTTTCCTTGAACTCTATATCATGAATAATAGCTAAGCGTGTATTAAAATCAGGGACTGTAAATATATAGTACTCAACACTATCTGGATACCTATAATCCATTTGCCATGCATGTTGGCGATTTGCAATATAGTTTGCTAAGAATATGTCATCAAAATATGCTACGGATGCATTGTCAGGTACCATTCTTTTAATATCAGACAATATCAGATGCTTCTCTTTTGTCATTTCAAGTGGTTTAAGCACCTGTCTGATATTGGTAGGATAATTTGCTACCTTTGTTAGATTGTCTCTTTTAAAATAATTATTCAGTCCGAGCCATGGATATCTTAATGTCGTCAACAGAGTCATTGATATAATGCATGCAAATAAAAATATTTTAGATATATTAATACGGCTTGATACTGCTATCGTATTATCCTTATCTGTTTCAGTATTTATACAAGCTACAAATGCCGACAGATAAATTGGAACAACCCATGCAGCAGTTCTATGTACATCCCATCCGGATAAGCGAAATGAATTTACAAAAGCATTTATCAATGCCAATAAAACTAGACCAATAATATAATAATTCCATCTGCCTTGCCTTCTCAGCCCATATATTGGTAAAAAAGCTACTGTAAGAAACATTATACTAACATACTCTAATTGGTCAAATTGTCTCCATAAAAGCGTATCGACAGCTTGACCATTATTTACCCAGCCCTGTATTTGTTTTATAACAAAATCATTAATTATGTTGACGTTAGCTACAGTAGACAGTGTCATACCACACAAGCTTTGTTTCCAAACAATCTTATCACAAAGCGTTACTACAAAACCTATCATAAATGCAATTGTTCCATTAATTTTTGCTCTATAAAATATCGCTGTAACTATCCCTATCATCATTGCCATAATGGAATATGGTAAACTAATAAGCGAAAACATAAGCACAGTAAAATAAAACCAACCCCACTTCCTCGCAAATAATGATGCAAATACATATGGTAATATTCCATAGGCTATATTCTCAAATATCCCATGATAAAATACGGAGTGCTCAAGCTGAGGCAGCAATAAATATCCAGCAGCACCCATAACCGACAGGGCCTTACTAGCTTTCAGCATCCTAATCGCAATATACATACCAATTGAGCCTAAAGGAAATACAACCAACGCTATAGAGTATATATTCATCGGTGGGTATGGATGCAAATAATATAGCGGGGTCAACAATAATATAGGCAGCCAATATTGTCCAATGGAAAAGATCGAGGCATAATAGTATGGAGTACCGATTAAATATCTCATAGATGAGTAAATAGCGTTCTCAGGTTTAAAGCCATGCGTTAGATTATATAGCATTTGATTAAAGCAGGCAGAATCTCCGCCACCCGATATGCTAAACGTATATGGATTTGTAAATAAGTATATATTCATATAAAAAAGAAAAGATATTACAAATAAAATCATAACAGCAAATGCGTATTTATTTATATAATATGAGCATTTCTCATGGAAAATCTGAGAAATAAAATATTTTCGAGTAATATAAATTAAAAGCACTAATATTAATACAATAATTGGTATACTATATAATTCATAAAAACCAAAGATAGTAATGCAATTCTTATTTTCACAATAATATTCAGTTGCATATTTCTTAATAAATATAGTGAAATCACTGGTATTGAACAGTCTTTTGAAATTCACGTAGTGTGAATAAAGATAAATAGCACTAAAGACTATATACGATATAATGAAATAGATAATTGATTTTATAAGTGTCATGTTCTTTCCATATGGTGATAATTCGTTAACGCTGACAGTAATATAGATAAAGTACAGAGAATTAGTCAATAGACGTATGTCAAGCTGTCAAGCCAAAGCAAGATGTCATATTGGCTTAACAGCCCAAAGACAGCTAAGGGGGACTGAGAGGCACAAAGAGAGAAATTAAAGGTGATATGGGGATTGGCCTTGATGTCTTAACGGATATAAATAAAGATAGGCTTATATAAATAATATATATCATGGAATATTAGCTAATTATGAGATAGTCATGATTGTTTAGTAGCCATAGGTCTAAAATTACTATACAGGAGCTTGGCTTGACATGATGCTATTGACAACTCTACATGTACATACATTATAATATCGGCAGCATAAGGTTGCTGAATAGGCTGCTTAAAAAATCAATGAATGGAGGAAGTATGTTTAAGAATGTCAAGATTAGCGTTCGTTTGTTTTCGTTGGTTGGGTTTATGGCGGTAATTGTTGTCTTGCTTGGGGTCTTTGGTCTTAGCTCATCAGCAAGCATTAACAAGAACTTTAACACTCTTTATGCCGACAGAATGGTTCCCGTTGGAGACCTTGCGGTTATAAACGACAAAATGCGCGAAAATATCCAGCAGTTGCTGCTTGCCTCGTTCCATGACCCGATACTGGAGGTCAGCAAGGTACATAACTCCGACCACCCTATAACTAAGCATACAGACAAAATCGAGGCCAATCTAGGCGAGATAACTAAATTGTGGACAAGCTATATGGCCACATACCTGACACCCGAAGAAAAAACACTGGCTGATAAATTTGCCGATGACAGAGAAAAGTTTGTAAGCGAAGGCCTTAAACAGGGTATCATTTACCTCAAAAAAGGGGAGTTTAACGACGCGAATTTATTTACCGTAAAAAAAATCCTGCCATTGTATGCTAAGGCCAAAGGCAGCTTCGATGAACTGATAGCCCTCCAATTTAAAATCGCAGTTGAACTTGATGCTACTAATACACAGACAGTCAGCCGGATCAAAAATCTGTCGATAGTCACAATTATAGTATGCCTGACACTTTCGATTCTCTTTGCATGGTGGATAATAAACAACGTGACAAGGTCAATAAAAGAGGGGCTAAAAGTAGCAGGCAGCCTTGCAGATGGAGACCTTAACGTAGATATTAATATCACAAGCAACGACGAGACAGGACAGCTTCTAAATGCGATGAAAAATATGGTCGATAAACTAAAGGAAGTAATTGGAAACGTGCGAACAACGGCCAGTAGTGTAGCGCTAAGCAGCAATGAGTTAAGCGCAAACGCCCAGAGAATATCTGAAGGGGCCACAGAGCAGGCAGCCTCAGTGGAGGAGACATCGTCGTCAATGCATCAGATGAGTTCCAACATACAGCAAAATACAGAAAATGCCGTGCAGACAGAAAAACTTGCATCAAAGGCCTCCTCAGACACGGCAGTAAGCGGCAAGTCAGTAACAGACTCTGTTAGTGCAATGAAGGAAATTGCCAGCAAAATATCCATCATAGAGGAAATCGCCAGACAGACAAACCTCCTTGCCCTAAACGCAGCAATAGAGGCCGCACGCGCTGGTGAACACGGCAAGGGATTTGCAGTCGTGGCCTCTGAGGTAAGAAAACTCGCCGAGCGTTCACAAAAAGCCGCAGGAGAAATAACCCAACTCTCGGCAACAAGCGTCAACATAGCCGAAACAGCAGGAGACATGCTGTCAAAACTTGTACCAGATATTCGCAAGACCTCAGAACTGATTCAGGAAATCGCCGCTGCAAGCAACGAACAGAACACCGGGGCCCAGCAGATTAACAAGGCCCTGCAGCAGCTCGACCAGGTGATTCAACAAAATGCCTCATCCGCCGAAGAACTAGCCTCCACATCAGAAGAACTAAACTCACTGGCAGAAGAACTTCAGTCTGCAATCAGTTTCTTCAGAATAGGAGAAATGACTACGCCCATTCGCACTGCTGCAGCAAGAAAGCCCAAAATAATCAAACAAATTACACACGCCAAACCACTGGTCAAACAAGGATAACATAAAGAGTAAAGCACCGGGGAGAGAAAACCTCCCCGGTGGCCTCTATGTAATTTGCCTTGCCGGAATTTACCTAGTCAGTGTTTAAACACCCTCTGTCCAGTGAAAACCATCGTCACCTTTGGGTCAGCCTCGTTACATGCGGTTATAGATTCAAAGTCGCGCTCAGACCCCCCGGCATGAACTATTGCACTTACACCCTCCTCAATACCTACATCTACTCCGTCTCTGAACGGGAAAAAGGCATCTGAAATCATCGCCGAACCAATCAGCCCGCCACGAGCCTGTTTTGTCTCCACAGCAATCTCATCAAGCTCATCTCTCTTGCGTTTACCCTCTTTGACCTCCAGCTCAAATACCTTTAACGCAATTCCATGCCGCTTGAAACAAAGCGCATCGGCATACTTCGTATAGGCCTTAAACACGGCTATCTCGGCTACCCCTACCCTGTCCTGTTCGCCTGTGCCAATACCTACAGTAACGCCGTCTTTTACATATATCACGGAGTTTGAAGAAATCCCCTGTTCAATGTTCCAGCCAAACAGCATATCCTCATATTCACTGTCTGTCGGGTGCCTTTCTATTGTATATTCAACGCCCTTAAAGGTAGTTTTTGCAAGCTGGAAATCCTCCTTCTTTCTTATCTTGTTCGTCTGTGACTGCTGAATTATCAACCCTCCATCTATAAGCGCCTTAAAATCAATATATTTCATATCACGGTATCCGGCAAGCTCTGCCATCTGTCTGAGACGTATTATCCTGAGATTCTTCTTCTTCGTCAAAACAGACAATGCCCCCCCCTCAAACTCCGGCGCCGCCACGACCTCCAGATAATTGGCCGCAATTGCCTCAGCCGTTGCCTTATCAACCGGTCTGTTCAAGGCAAGACACCCGCCAAAGGCAGCAATCCGGTCAGCCATATCTGCCTTTAAGTATGCCTCTTCAATAGTGCCTCCATAGGCAGCCCCGCAGGGATTATTGTGCTTTAATATAACGGCTGCCGGTCTTTGCGTAAGATACTTCAGTATGTTCAGCGCATTATCGAGGTCAGTAAGATTTGTCTTACCTGGATGTTTCCCAGCCTGAACCATGTCCTCTTCAGTGATAGCGCTTACCAGACCCTTCCCCGGCCTTATATACTCGCACCCGGCAATAGTGAGATTCCCGTTTACCAGCTCATAGACAGCCGCCTCCTGATCGGGGTTTTCCCCGTAGCGCAGACCCTTTTCTATTAATTCACCGGTCTTTTCGTCCGGGATTTTCCATGTCCTTTTTCTATAAACCAGTGTTGTATCTCCAAGCGTTATAGTCAAGTCATCCGGAAAGTGATCATCAAGGATTGTCTTATACATCTTTTTAAGTTCTGCCATTGTTTATCGCTCCTGTTGGTGTTTAAGCTGGCCCTTTAACAGCATAGAGCCTTTTGTTAGATTCAGATGCGAGGCTATGACGTCGCATTTTGCCTGAAATAAAAAAACAATATTCTTGTGCCTGCAGCCATCAAGGGTCTCGAAATTCCCCTGCCCCTTGCTTATCACAAAAGAATGCCTCTCATATTCCTTAATAAAATCCTGACTGCAAAAGTTTAAGTCAGTACCCACTGCATCCGATCCATTGTCCATCACATGGCAGTGCTTGTCAATACCAGTCATCAGGGCATCTTCCATTGTTGAGTCATTTATTACCGGGGCGCCTTTGACAACCGCAGTAACACGCTTACCCATCCCTGTAAGAACCTCAATCAACAGCTTGTCAAAGACTATCTCACCGGCATTATCAAACAAATATAGAATCTCGTCATGCCTTTGCAGCTCTGCCTTAAAAAAATCGAAATCATCCACCGCGATTACATCTTCAAGGGCGCGGGCGATTGTCTTTTCCACGTCAAAGGACTCGTATATGCCGAAGTCGATGATGTTTCCAGCAATTGCTATACGCGCAGCGCTCCAAAGCGGGTCTCTGCTGTTAAACACCTGATGCCTAAGCCCCTGATAAAGCCCCAGTGCAAACTCATTGTACTTGCGTTTCAATACAGCATACGGATCAAGCCCCGTCCTCTGCTTTATTGTCCGATACATAAAGGTGGTTGCATATGCCGGGGTCCTCTCGACATCCACATCTCTTAGTATGCCAAGCACTTCCCTGATTATCTGATAGCGCGCGGCATCATCCACATCAAGCTGAGAAAGCGCAGTAACAGTCTGCCGTAAAAAGCACGGGAAACAATCTAAGGAAACTTTTATCATTTCGCCGTCTTCAGGTAGTTAGCAATGGCTGCATCGTAACCTGAGATCACTTTAAACACCTTTAAGGCAAGCCCAAAGCGAAAGTCATAACTCAACCCGCCGCCTGATGTACTCATCTCACTAATAATTCTATCATAATCGGCTGGGTCTATGACCGGGGCGACGTCCTTAAAATTCTTAGCCGCAGCGCGCAGCATAGTCGGGCCGCCTATGTCGATATTCTCTATGGCATCGTCAAAAGTTACGCCGGGCTTTGCAACTGTCTTCTCAAATGGATAGAGATTTACCACAACAAGGTCAATGGTCTTAATGCCGTGTGCTGCAATAACAGTCATATCGGCGGGATTGTCTCTGCGGGCAAGTATGCCGCCATGCACCTTTGGGTGAAGTGTCTTGACCCTGCCGTCAAGCATTTCAGGGAACCCAGTGTATTCTGATATCTCAGTTGCAGCAACACCGGCATCTCTCAGCGATTTGGCGGTTCCACCGGTTGAAAATATCTTTACACCCATCTCCTGAAGTCTTTTAGCAAACTCCACAACACCTGTCTTGTCTGATACGCTGATAACGGCATTTTCTATCTTGCTCAAGCCATACCTCCTCAATAATTAATAATTGATTTTAACATCTTATATTATTTCAGGTAAAGAATATGTTAGAATGTATCCCATCAAATTATGAAGAAGATAGCGGTAATAATAATATTTATCATCCTGAGCGCATTATCAGCCGGTGCCGAAGAGACAGCCATACCAGCCGACAACGCCTCTACAGTTGCAATAAGCTGGAATAAAGGCGGCGGCACTGTCATAGACGCCGATAAACTCGACTATGACGGCGCAAAAAAAATATACTATCTCACCGGCAACGTTGAGATATCCTCAAAGAAAGACAACTCTACAGTCACAGCAGACTACGCCGAATTCTACGAGGACAGCTCTCTGGCCGTACTCAAGGGAAACGTAATATATGAAGACAACGATGTCAGGGCGCTTGCAGAAGAGGCAGAACTCTATACCGATAATAACACCGGTTTTCTGACCCGAGCAAGACTGCTCTTCAAAAAAGACAACTACCACGTCAGAGGCGAGACAATACAAAAACTCAACTCCGACAACTACTACGTTGAAAAAGGCTCCATAACAACCTGTGACGCCCCTGTACCGGCCTGGTGTTTTTATGCAGATGAGACCTCAATACAGTTGAATGAAGAGGTAGTCTCGAAAAACGTTACTATGCGTGTAAATGACGTCCCGTTACTTTATTCACCTATATTCTCTCAGGCGCTAAGGCGAAAGACCGGCTTCCTGATGCCGGTAGTAGGTTATAATTCTTTCAAAGGGACTTTTGTCAGCGTACCGTTTTTTTGGGCAATATCTGAAAACAGGGACATGACTATAGTCCCGGAATATTATTCAAAAAGAGGCGAAGGCCAGGGTATCGAATATAGATACATTGAGAAAGGCGGCATCGAGGGCAGATGGTGGCTTTATCATCTGCGAGACAGAAAAGACGACAAGAACTATTTTCAAATCGTAGGGAAGCACAACCATATTACAGAGAGCGGGTTTTCAACCATGTTGGATGTTAATTATCTGAATCAAAAAGACTATTACCAGTTGTACAGCCCATCGGTTCAAAAGAGCATCTCGCGTTACATCGAATCCACAGGCGAGGTTGCGTATTCAACCGAGAAAATCAGGACATATCTGCTTTCACAGTACTGGGTGGATTTGCAAAACTCAAACGGCTACGTATCACAGCGTGTCCCTGAGCTTGGGTTTACCGTCCATCCTATAGAAATAACACCGGTAGACGCCTTTTCTATGAGGTCAGCGATGACGAACTTCATCTCCGAACACAGCATAAAAGGAGAGCGGTTCGACATATACCCAAAGGTTTACTGGTCAATAGGAGACGGCATAAGGTTCACCCAAACGCTTGGCGCGCGCGAGACCTTTTACAAACTTTCGCAGACTGTCGATGGCAGGAACACTATAAACAATTTTGCCGGGGTCTATAACGCCTCACTCGATGCCACACTGGTCAAAGACTACTCATCATTTACGCATATATTTGAACCGTCGGTGAGATTCAACTACATATCAAACGACATATACACGGACAACGACACCTACCCTGCCCCGATTTTGGACTCTACGGAGCTGTTCAAAAAGACCGCCTCTACCGAGCTTGCCCTTATGAATTATCTCAGGAACAATAACGGGACATTTCTATTTGTTAATCTTGTAAACTCATATGACGCCCTTGACACAAGTTACAGGCTTCAGCCAATGAAACTACAACTGACGTTTAAAAAACCGTTTACCTTGAAGGCCGAGGCATATTATGATTTCAAAACCGGCACAATAACTAAAGTCAACTCAACAGTCAGCCTAAAGTTGTCTGACCAAGTTACATTCTCACTAGGGGAGCGATATAACGTGCCCAACAATATTACGTATCTAACCGGCACATTTGACTTCGTACTAAGCAAGGAATACGCCTTAAGAACCAACACATGGTATGATGCGAGAATCGGTGAGGCCAAGTACTACAGCCTGGATTTGTTTTATAAGCAACAGTGTTGGGGGCTTAATTTCAGAGTTGCACGCACACCTGATTCATTTGGCGTATATATGCTGCTAGATTTAAAGGGCATTGGAACGCAGCAGCTGTTCACGTTTGGCAATACCGGGGGCTGATGCCGCAGCAGTTATTAAGCATTCTTGAATGATTTTTATTTCTAAAGAAGCTACACGGCTGAAACTGTATTACCGGTACTTATACTATTTATCCATCCTGCTGTGCCTATTATATCTCACTAATACAAGCTGGCTTAAATGGGGCGATATACTTGTCGATACCTTTACAACTAATATTTATATACCGGATAAGATTTTAAAAGGGGCCGTTCTATATAAGGATATCTATACTAATGTTGGACTATTACAGCCATATTTACTTGCTTTCCTTTTCAAATTTACCGGCGAGAGTTTTTATACCGTTGTATTTCTTGGCATAGTTATTACATTAAGCGTAAGCCTTATGCTGTATAAACTATCCAGATTTTTTCTAGACAGAGGGCTGTCGGCATTAGTTTCGATAAATTTCCTATTTATCTTTGCGTTTAACAATACCACTTTATTGGGTATTCTTAACTTTATCATTCCATACAACTCGAACTCGACTCTGTATTTTGTGTTTATTCTGGCATCTACACTGTCTTTCATTCATTATCTGTATTGTGATAAATTAAAATATCTGTCCCTCTGGGTTGTCACATTGTGGGCGGCGTTTTTGTGCAGGGCAGATATGGCAGTAACTGTCTGGGCAGCGTTCTTTTTAATTGGCATATGCCTGTTTTATAAAAAAGGACTCCATGCCCGCGAAATATTATACTTTTTGCTGCCTGTTATACTGACTGTTTTATCTTATGGCGCTTATCTGTTTTTTAATAACGCATTTGCGGGATTTAAATCCGATGTCGTTGATTTTATAATGGCTAGTTTAAAAGGTGAAAGTACGTTTATAAAAGTACTTTCAGGTTTTGACAACCCACAGCGTAGTATCCTAAGCATATTAAAAAGTTCTGCACTGCAAATAGCTACTCTGCTTGTCCTGATATCGACAGCTAAGGCAATTAGAAACTGCAATAATAATCTCTTTTTAAAGCTGATATTATACTCCATAATGGCCGGACTAACAGTTCTACTTGGCCAAATGCTGTATAAATATAACGGCTACAACCAATTAAAAATATTATTTTTGATATTTATTGGAGGTATTATAAGCTATTTCTATAAATTTATACACGCAGAGATTTATAAAAAAGACTATTTAATCCTGCTTACTCTTTTTTTAGTGTCATTTACATTAACAGTTAGAATACTGCTGAACTATGTACCGTCGTCATATGGTTTTTATCTTTTGCCGATGGGGTTGATATGTTATTATATATTCTTTTTTAAAACATTCCCTTCTATATGTGAACAGTTGTTTAATTTTAAAAATATTGACTACCACAGTTACTATATATCAGTAATCATATTAATAGTACAGACATCGCTGTCATTTTATTCTATAAGCCATGCCTGTTATCAAATAAGAACCTTACGATTAGATACAAATTATGGAGCGCTTTACTTTTTCGATAATAACAGGACAATGAAAATAACTTTGCTCTATCAATATTTACGTGTCTCAACCCCCCCTCAATCTACATTAGTTGTATTTCCTGAAGGCGTAAGCGTGAATCTGCTGGCACAGAGAGACAATCCGCTGAGATATTATACCTTTGTGCCGCCGGAACTAAACATGATCAGCGAGGATAAAATGATTGGATTACTTAAAGACGAGAAAATCGACTACATAGTTATCACAAACGATTCGATGCAGATATTTGGATACAGCAATTTTCAATCGTATGCAAAAGATTTATATAAATGGATAATCGCCAACTATACGCTTGACGCCGTAATTGCCTCACCACAAGGCAATGCAGCACCACCATTCATACTGGAGAAGCCGCCACTGCCTTTAAACATGCCTGAACTACCGGAACAAATAGAAAAGACCATACAGCAGCGCTATAAACCCACAGAGTTCATAGCGCTTGTCTTCAGGCGTCACTGAAGCGGCAGAAGACAGTAGCAGTCCTGGTCATCTTTTTCCACTTTATAGCCAAACATAATTACAGTATCTATGAGTGGACGCCCTAGCAGCAAGTCGAGATATTCCTCCGGAACGCCCGTCTTCTCCACTAAAAGTGGGCGCATGTATGTGTCGTAACCTAGTATTTCAAGGACTTCGCCTGTTAAATCTTTCCCGTCTCCTATTGCAGTGAAAAGTTCAAGGAGTTTACTATATGAGCACTTGTCGCCGTGTGAATTTACAATATCAATAAGCGTTGTCTGTCCCTTTAGCAGCTCGGCGCGTGTTAGCTTCTCCTCAGTGAATGCTGTCATGAACTTCTCCGTATCCCAGCACTCATAGGCACGGCATTGAGTCGGCCTTAGTTCATATATGCCGCAACCGCCCGCCCCTTCGTCATAATAGATACACTTCCGGGAACCCTTCACTTCCCTTATCTTGATAAGCTCACAATCGATAGCAATGAACTCATCGTCCATGTTATTGTAAACAAGCTCGCCCTCACGAATCGTAAACAGGTCTTTATAGTCGAGCGTGCCGTCCTTTATGAGCTTGGAATCTCCAAAGTGAAGCGTGGGGCTTCCCTTTACACAGCACTCCCCACAACGTGTACATCCGGTCTTAGTGCCGGGGGTTATGATCTCCATAGTTTCTCCTTTTACAAATTATTACTGAGGCTGTTGAATCGCTGTCAACTGCCAGTTAGATGAGCCTCTGTCTCTGACAAACGTCCAGTACTCAAGGAATCCTACCGGCACATTGTTATCACCGTCGATGATCCTGCCGGTCTCATCTGTAGTATAATCAAGCATTGAGGCAGCAATCTCAACCGTAATGAAATCCTTGCCGGTCTCCTGCCATGCCTCAGACAGCCTGACCTCTCTGACGCCGATGTTCTCAAGTTTGTTAACTCGTCCCTCTGCCTTCATCTTTTCAATATCTGCGTTGAGGTCCCCGAAAATATCAGATGCCATGATATTTCTCACCGGGTTTAAATCCCTGCGTGACCACGCGGTCTGTACCTTATAAAATATATCAGAGACAATACCCTTAAACCTGTCTTCGTCGAAATACTGGTCATAGCGGCGTATATCTTCAAGACCGGCCTCCAGTTCAGTCTGCTGATATGGCAGATCATCAGGTGGCTGCCCTGCCTGATACTGCGTTGAATAATCCCCACCGGCATAATCTACATTGTAAGAATTCTCCCGTCTTCTCGATTTGACGATTCTATAAATGACATAACCAATGACGGCAAGAACAATAATATCGAAAAGACCGATACCACCGCCGCCGACAGCAGCTCCACCATAGCCCCCATGAACACTGCCTCCAAAGCCGAGGGAGTGAAACAACATTCCGCCAAGCATACCGCCAATCATACCACCGGCAAGACCGCGCCAAAAACCACCGGCTGCGGGGGCAGGCTGCATAGCAGGCTGAACAGGTTGTGCCTGTTGTTGTGAGGGTCTAGCAGTACTTGTTGGCTGCTTCGGGGGAACATTTGTCCGTGAGCCTCTGCTTCCTATGCTGCTCTTGCTTGAACTCCCGCTGCTTTTTCCAGCACGGGCAAAAGTCTCATCAGCAAAAAACAATCCAATAACAGAAACCGCCACAAACCCAATTATGTATCTCTTCATATCAAACTTACTCACAGCCACCTCCAATTGGTGAATTCCGGTTAATATGCGTGTAGTCACGCTACCTCTGCTCCTGACTATCAGGAGCTTTTCCTTAAATCATATGGCACTGCCGGTACCAGACTTAAAAAACTCAACAGTCTTTCTGAGATGCTCTGAGCGCAAGGATAACTCATCTGCGGTTGTGGATATCTCACCTGCGGCTGAGGCATTCTGCTGAACTACATGGTCTAACTGCTGAATAGCCTTGTTGATTTGATCTGCTGCCGAATTTTGCTCTTTGCTCGCTGCAGTTATTTCCTGCACAAGGTCAGCCGTCTTTCTTATTTCAGGCACTAGCTTGGTCAGCATAGAACCGGCCTTATCAACAACAGTTACGCTTGTGACAGAAAGCTGGCTGATCTCAGCCGCTGCTTTTTGGCTCCTCTCCGCAAGTTTTCTGACCTCAGAGGCCACAATTGCAAATCCCTTGCCGTGTTCTCCGGCACGGGCTGCCTCAATCGCCGCATTCAGAGCCAGGAGATTCGTCTGCCTTGCAATATCCTCTATAACTGATATTTTACCAGCTATCTCCTTCATAGCGCTTACGGCTTCTGATACAACTTTGCCGCTTTCGATAGCGTCTTTTGCCGCAGAAGTTGCTATTGCCTCTGTTTGCTTTGCGTTGTCCGTAGTTTGGCTGATGTTTGAGGTCATCTCGTGCATCGAAGCCGATGTCTCTTCGACAGAGGCCGCCTGCTCGGAGGCCCCTTCAGATAAGTGCTGTGCCCCCATCGAGAGCTTCCCGCTGGCGTCAGTCAATGTGTTAGCTGTCTCTCTGACCTCAGAGATGACTTCTCTGACCTTTTCGACCATCTTCTTAGTTCCCCTCGAAAGGACCCCTAACTCATCGTCCACATCATACTCACAACAGTGAACGTTTAAATAGCCGTCAGATACCAATTGAATCTGTTCTGACATTTCAACTAATGGTTTGTGGGTGATCCTGAATGTTATCGAAAAAACGATGATTATGATTATCAAGCCGACAACCCCAACCAATATGAAGATATATTTAACCTTGCTAATTCCATCCATCGAGGCCTTCATAGAAACAACCAGGCTTATTGCGCCAAGCACCTCACCTTCTTTTACGTTGTGACAGAGCAGACAGTCCTTCCCCATGAAGTTCTTGCTTGCTATATAGGGGTAAACACCGCGTATCTTATCGCCTTCAATTACAATTTTTTCCTTACCTGTCTTAATTACTTCAGTTTCAACTGCGTCTGAGGGGTATTCATGTGCCTCTCCCTTGCCGTAGTCTTTGTCCAGCGCATCGGCTCTTAGTACCTTTACGTCTAATATGTTTTTCATCTGCTCAAAAAATTCCTTCTTCCCTTCTTTGATACTACCGTTAAGCATCATCGTAGTGAGGGTATTTAATATCGTGTCTTTGTACCCTTTTAGCGCACCATTTCTTACTTCGTCTACAACCATTTGCCTGGACATAATTACCGTTGTGGTAACTATGGCTGATATAACCAGTAGTGATACCAACACAATAGGAATGACTGTCCTGGTAGAGATAGATAGCTTTGCCATTATCCCGCTCCTCCCTTTTTGTTTGTGACTACTGCTGCTCGCTCCTCTTACATTATACAATAATTAGTTTCTTCAGCGCAATTTCGAGTTCCAAACAATTGATAGGCAATTGACAGGTTAAGCGAATACCACCATTATGTCTTTATTCTGACACTGTATCAGAGGTCAACTGTAAATGCCGTTTTGGACAAGAGTGAATCTTATTATAGTCAATTGTGGCTACTTCCACTGCTTGGAATAAGAAGAAAAACAACAAACACAAAATCACCAACTTTCTCACTATAGTTTCTTAAAAATAAGCTAATATATCTCTAACTTTGGTCGCAACAACCGTACCTTTAGCCCTAGAGGGGTGTTCAGTGACAACAATCTTGAATTTATCTGTAAAAGTAGTAGGATGACCAAGGCTACAACTACGGTCATATTTTTTTACAAAACCAGAAGTGACACTTAATAATGGATGAACAAAAATACACTCAAAATTATCAAACCAAAACTCTGTCTTAGTTTTTGTGTTAGTTAAGAAAAGTAAGTGGGTAGGTTTGTATGTCTCAATTTCTAATTTCAACATTTTTATGCAATCATACAGTTGTGCTCTTTTGAGGCATCCCTTTGGATTGCCCTTACCTGATGGCGATAGTTTATAAAGGTTAGAGTATACGATATATGAATACCAGTCGTCACATTTAAATCCTAATCCACAGGCAACACATTTAATAACTGCCCAAAAATCAATTCCTGCTGCAGGATAATGTGGTCCTATCGCCATGAGTGGAAATCGTGGAGATATCGGAGATAAATCACAAAGATTAACCCACGACATCGGACATTTACCATGTATTCTCTCTGTAACACTGTCTTTAACTCGCGAATAGATTCCTCCTCCACTAGGACAATCAATAACATCACCCCATCCATTAGGAGCTTGTCCAACAACCATTAGGCGTATCTCTTCACAAGCATTATAGTTACTACCTTCCATAGAAAGAAAACCGTTCAATTTAAGATTTTCTTCATCACAACATTTACCACTGACATTAGAATACATATCTTCCAGAAGTGTTTCTTCACTAGGCCCACTCATTAACCTTGGCATAACACCCTCCTTTTTCTTGGTTCAGCGTGAATTGGACAACCCCGATTCACATTAATGTTTTTGTAGAGCGCAAATCTTCGTTCACGCCCAGCTAACAGTCTGATTAGTCCTAACACGCTATCCCTCGACAGTTGCTCCTAAGCAGAGCCTGTCTCCGTTCGCCTGCTAACTTCAGGTTACCATCTCTGGAATTCTATTGTCAAAATCTTTAATATTAACTCTGTCCAGTTTTCGGAAGTTGGGCTGCCATTGCAGCCTTACATTTTTCTACAGGTTATGTTAGATTACCTGCAACTATGCTGCCTTATCCTGAGATACGGCCTTATCTTATAAAATTAGGCCCAGTCCAAATCCGATGGTACGGGCTTATGTACCTGATTGGATTTGTCAGCTCTTATTACCTCGTTAAATATCAACTGAAACGCCGCAGCATTGTCATAAAAAGCGAAGACCTCGAAAACCTGTACCTGTTTACCGTAAGCGGCCTGATTGTGGGCGCACGGCTTGGATATGCCCTGTTTTATAACTTCGGCTATTACCTCAGCAATCCGCTTGAGGCATTTGCCGTCTGGCACGGGGGGATGTCTTTTCACGGTGGACTGATTGGGGCAATTACCGGCGGGTTCATCTTTTGCCGCCGTAAAAATATCGATTTTCTGATGCTCTGCGATATGGTCAGCGTTACTGTCCCCATCGGGCTTGGACTTGGGCGGATAGGAAATTTTATTAACGCAGAACTCTTCGGGCGCGTAACCGATGTCCCCTGGGCAATGGTCTTTCCGGGGGGTGGGCATCTGCCGAGGCATCCATCGCAGCTTTATGAATTTTTCCTTGAGGGCGTTGTCCTGTTCGGCATCATGTGGTTTATAAAGGATACGTTAAGCACAAGACGCGGTGCCCTGACAAGCCTGTTTGTAATCCTCTACGGCGTCTTTAGAATCACTGTTGAATTTTTCAGAGAGCCTGACCCACAGTTAGGTATGCTTGCAGGCATCCTGACTATGGGACAGCTCCTGTCTTCAGTTATGATTTTAGTCGGCGCTGCCGGTCTGACTATTTCTCTAAAAGCACACGCGCGTGCTTGAGGACATTTTCAACCGTAAAGCCAAAATGCTCAAACAACTGCTTTGCCGGCGCAGAAATCCCAAATGTATCAATGCCAACTACGGCCCCGTCAAGTCCCACATACTTATACCAGCCAAGTGAAGACCCTGCCTCAACAGCAAGGCGTTTCCTTACGCTTGACGGCAGGACAGATTCCTTGTACTCATCCGATTGCCTTTCAAACAACGCAAACGATGGCATACTAACACATCGCACTGCAACGCCTTCTTTGAGCAACTGGGTATATGCCCCAAGTGCCTGATGTACCTCTGAGCCAGAAGCAATCAGTATCAGCTCAGGCGTTTTACCTGAATCTGCAAGCACATAAGCCCCCTGACAAAGCCCCTCATGTGAGGCATATTGCTTTCTGTCAAGCACAGGCACACTCTGCCTCGTCAAAACCAATGCCACAGGGCCGCCTTCATATTCAAGGGCTACTTCCCACGCCTTGACAGTTTCATTGGCATCAGCAGGCCTGAGTACCAGGAGATTTGGAATCAGCCTCAACGTGGTCAACTGCTCTATAGGGTGGTGGCTTGGGCCGTCCTCCCCTACACCTATCGAATCATGGGTCAATATGTATATGACGTGCGCCTTCATCAGCGCAGACATTCTGATTGCCGGGTACATGAAACTGGAAAACACGAGATATGTCCCGCCATACGGTATTAACAATTTATTTAAGGCCATACCGGTGAGGACTGCACCCATGGCAAATTCCCTAATGCCGAAGTGGATGTTTCTGCCAACTTTCGTCTGACCATAACGTCCATGTTTTTTTAAACAGGTCATGTTGGATGGTGACAGGTCTGCAGAGCCGCCTATCAGATTGGGGATTTCCTCGGATAAGGCATTGAGGACATTTCCAGAGGCACTGCGTGTTGCTATGGCTCCGCTTGTCGTGTCAAACTGAGGAAGGGCGTCCTTCCAAGTAGCGTTTAGCTTACCGCTCATGAATTGCTCAAACAGCACTGCAAGCTCCGGCATCTTTGTCTTGTATTTTTTCAACAGGGCATTCCACTCTGCCTCTTCTTTTTTCCCGTTGTCTATGGCCTGACGGCAGTGCTTTATGACCTCTTTCGGGACATAAAAAGTCTTTTGCGGCCAGCCGAAATGTTCTTTCGTAAGCTCAACCTCTTTCTCTCCAAGAGGGGCGCCGTGAATGTCAGAAATATCTTGTTTGTTGGGGCTGCCGTAGCCCAGATGTGTGGTCGCTATTATTAATGACGGCCTCTTCTTTTCCTCTTTTGCTCTGGAGAGCGCCTTCTCAATTGCTGGCAGTTTATATCCATCGACTTGTTCGACATGCCAGTTCATTGCCTCAAACCTCTTGGCGACATCCTCGCTGAATGTCAAATCCGTAGAGCCATCTATAGTAGTATTATTGGAAGAATACAGATATATTATTTTACCGAGTTTCAGATGACCGGCCAACGATGCTGATTCGTATGATACCCCCTCCATTATGTCGCCATCGCTTACTATGGCATAGATATTGTAATCCACTATGTTAAACCCTTGCCTGTTGAATGTCTCGGCAAGGTAGCGCTCGGCCATTGCCATTCCTACTCCAACGGCAAATCCATAACCAAGCGGCCCGGTAGATACTTCTATACCAGTTTCCACGTCATACTCAGGATGTCCGGGGGTTTTACTGCCGAATTGCCTGAAATTTTTTATATCATTCAATGAAATATCATAACCAGTCAGATGCAGTAAACTATATAGCAGCATCGAGCCATGCCCTGCCGAAAGAACAAACCTGTCACGGTTAAACCAGTTAGGGTTAGATGGATTGTGTTTTAAGAACTTCATCCATAATGCGTATGCCATATCTGCGTCGCCCATAGGCATTCCAGGATGCCCTGAGTTAGCCTTCTGTACAGCATCGATTGAAAGCATCCTTATTGTATTGATACATAACTCATCAAGTTTGGTCATCTATTGCCTCCAGGTAAAATCGAATCCACTAAGTTTATTCCTCTGGAATATGTTTTGTCAAACTAAAATATTTTGATTATTAGGGGCGGCGTGAATAAATCTGTGCGATAAATGCCGGTGGTAAGAAGTACGGCGGCAGTAGTCCTGTCAACACTGAGCTGTGATATCAATAGTGGACACCAAATTCTTCATGCCACAGTTCTTAGAGCTGTTTTTCATAAGCGGCTGGGGATAGGTATCCGA